>NZ_JBEZGJ010000190.1:0-13255 GCF_040649965.1 Micromonospora sp. NPDC048843 | reverse complement strand
GTCCCCAAACTGCTGCAGGAGTCGTCGTACCGGCTCTCGGTCCAGATGGGGGCGCGCAGCTACCTGCGCACCGGACCGTACGCCATGTTCCAGAACCCCGCCACCCCACAGCGACAACCCCGACGACACCGCGGACCGCACGGCGCTCGGCGCGTCCGACGGACGCTCGGTCTGCTCCTGCCGACCCTGCTGCTGGCCGCCTGCACCGGCAGCCCCGCAGCTCCCCGCACGAACGCCGCACCCTCTAGCGCCGCACCCCAGCCCACCGGGCCGCTCTGTGCCGCCCTACCCACCGGCACCGACCCGGGCAACCCGAGTTTCCTCGCCGGGCAACCCGTCGACC
Organism: Micromonospora sp. NPDC048843; assembly: GCF_040649965.1. NCBI lineage: Bacteria > Bacillati > Actinomycetota > Actinomycetes > Micromonosporales > Micromonosporaceae > Micromonospora > Micromonospora sp. NPDC048843. The sequence goes on along the minus strand of NZ_JBEZGJ010000190.1, from coordinate 12,912 downwards.
AGGCGCTGCGCTGGATCCCCACCCTCACCACGTTCGAAGCGGCACTGCGCACCAGCGGCGTCCTCACCGCCCTGCCCGCCAGCACCGGCGTCACCGTCCTGGCGCCCTCCGACGACGCCTTCGCCGCCACGTTCTCCGAGGACAACTGGGACGACCTCATGACCCACCACACCGACCAGCTCCGCACCCTGCTGAAAGCCCACCTCATCACCGGAAGCCACCCGATCGCCGACCTCACCACCGCCGGCGCCGCCACCACCCTCGACGGCGTCACCCTCACCGTCACCCGCACCGGACCCACCGCCCGCCTCGGCGACCGCGCCGACACGGTCTGCGCCGACTACCAGGCCACCAACGCCCGCATCCACATCATCAACGCCGTCCTCGGCCCCCTGCCCGTCACCGCCGACGGCACCGGCCACCGCGCACACTGACCACGCTCACCCGGGCGGCACCAGACCCGCCAGCGCGCGGTTGGTCCGGTTGGCGCGGACCGCGTCACGCTGCTGCCCGGCCGTCACCTCGATGTACGTCTGCGACGACGCCAACGACGCGTGCCCCAACAACCGCATGATCTCCGCCGCGCTCGCACCGTCCTCCGCCAACCGGGTCGCGAACGTGTGCCGCAGCGCGTGCAGCCGCGCACCACGCGGCACCCGGTCACCGATGCCCGCCCGCCGGTAACACGACTCGACGAGATACTGCAGGCCACCACGGCGCAACGGCTCACCACGCCGATCCACCAGAAACGGCGAGTCGGGACGGACCGACCGCGAACCGAAGCGCCGCACCCGACTGTCCAGGTAGTCCCGCAGCACCCGGTCCAGATCCGCCTCGATCGGCACCACCCGAGGCCGCCCACCCTTGCCCGCCACCTCGACCCGCCGCTCACCGGGCCGGCCGCCGAGCGAGTCGACGCGCAACGCGAGCAGCTCCGACAGACGCAACCCGGCGCAGAGCGCCACCGCCAACACCGCCACGTCCCGCTCCGGCCACGGATCGCGTTGCCGACCGTCGTCGCGCGCGGCGGACGCCAGCAGCACCTCGGGGGTGTCCGCGCCGCGCAGCGGCTTCGGCTGGGGGAGTAGCGCCCGAGGCCGCCCAACCGCCGGCATCGGGTTACCCGCCACGAACCCGTCAGCGACAAGGAACGTGAAGAAACTGTTCCAGGTGGACCAGGCCCGGTGCACCGACGCGGACGCCCGGGGAGCGGCGAACCGGGCGAAGGCCGCGCGCATCACCCTGGGGGAGAGGGCGGTGATCGACAGCGCGTCCAGGGGCAGGGGAGGGGTGGCATCCTCCGCGACGAGAGTCGCGACAGTGCGCAGATCCCTGCGGTACGCCGCCAGGGTGTGTGGGGAGGGCTTGCGGGTGGCCCGGGCGGTCAGGAACTCCTCGATCAGCACCACGAGCGATTCGTCCTGTTTGTCATGCATAAGGGATATTATGCAGCATTTTCGCGTATTCGGGAAGCGGTCAGCGAGGGGGAGCGGACCTCGTCCCGGCCGCCACGAGTACGGCTGGAGCTGACCGAGAAGCACGTAACGTGCGCGGCATGATGTCGCTCGCCGCCACCTGTCCCACCTGTGGTCGACCCGGCACGCCCATCGTGTACCGGGACCTCGACGGTCCGATAGATCTGGTCTGCTCCGAGGGGCACCAGTGGCGGGCCGCTGGCCGAGCCGGGTGGGCTCCGTATGCGTCACCCACCGCCGTCGAGCACGACGCAACGACCCCGACCGAGCCCATTGACGTCAGCAAGGACGGACGGACCTGGCGGATCGGCACGGCCAGCGACGTCGCCTGGCTCGCCGGGCGCACCACACAGGGTCTCTCGGTCACCGCGGCGATCCCGCCGGTGTTCGAGGCGTACGGCACCTTCCACCGGCCAGAGGGTGTCGAGTACCACGCCCACGAACGTGCGGTGATCGACGAGCTGGTGTCGTGCACGCCGGATCAGCCCTGGTGGCTCGGCTTTCTCGACACCGGTGCCCACGACGTCGTCTTTCCGCGCGCGGCGAGGGTGTCCCTCTACGGGGACTGGTCCTACGTGTTGGTCCAGGCCGGACCGGAACAGGCTCTCGCCTGGCGCGTCGGTCACATGCGCGGCGGCGACGGGGTGCTGCCCGACCTGTTCTTCCCGGCGGATCGCTCCTGGCTCGTCTCCGCCCTGTGGGACGACACCTGGACCGACATCGGCGCCAGTGTTGCCGTGCTGACGACCCTGCGACGCAACCCGCTGGTCAACGCGCGCCTCGTCGAGCCGGACGAGGACGCGTGTCCGCCGGGCCTGATGCGCGACTGACCCCTGTCGGCAGGCTACGAGGGGACCCCCAGAACCCACCACTTTACATAATGTGCATTATCGAATCGCCTCGAAGTGGATGGGCGGGAGGTACGGCTACGTCAATCCAGGGCCCTTGATTCCTGCGCCTTGGGCCGGAACCGGAAGTCGTGACGGCGGCTGTTGTTCGTCAGCCTTGGACGGGGCAACGCTCAGGAGCATTGGCGGGTGAATCCGGTATCGAGAGGTCGTAGGACGAGGGCGAGGAACTCGAAGCCGTGTTCCTCCCGGTGTCGCCGCGACCATCGCCTCTCCAGCGCATAACCACGGGCTGGGAGTTGACCTCGACGAACGCGTCAAGGCCGTCCTCCTGTCGCCAGCGCAGGAGGGTCTGTGTGACTTCACTGCGGCCGCTCCCCCACGAACCCGCGCTCCATCAAGATCCGACAGCAACAGGCGGGGCCCGGCCGAAAGGCACGTGAAGACCGTACGAACCAATGCAGAAGGGTTCTCCCGCTGGAGTGCTGGTTGTACGGAAGTGCGGCGGCGAGGACCTTGATGGAGGTTTGTCCCCCAGTGTTACAATCGATTCCGCAAAAGGACGTCGCATTTATCAGCTATTCCCTCTCTCTTGAGGAGTGCATCGATGAAGCGCACTTCCCTTCGATTAGTTCGTCAGATCGACGCCATTGTCGCATTGCTTCTTGCTGTCGTCACTAGCACTTTGGGCCTCCTCGACGTTGTGTCGCCGAAAATTGCCGGTAACGCAACACTGGCAACGCTGGCCGTAATTTCATTCGCGCTTCTACGCGATCGGTGGAACAAGGCATCTGCGGATAGGTCAACCGAAATGAGTGTCGCGATGGCATCGCAGTCGCTGACACAAATTGAGCGGCGTATGGCTTCCTTGGAAGCGGCGAGTTCGGCCGTTCTGAAGATGCAGACGACGGTTGAGGGAATTGCACACATCCGGACGGTGCGGGGTGCCGATATCGCTGCGGCGTTCTCTGAAGCCCGACAACATACTGACAGATGGCTGTTCCGTGGGGGTACAGGTACTTATACCCGCGCGGTGACTCTTCCCGAATGCATTGCGAACGCCCGTCGAGATCGGCGTGCTCTACTCGTGCGTATTGAAATCATTGATCCGACAAGCTCGGTGCTGTGTGAAGCGTACAGCAGATTTCGACACGCCGTGTCGTCGCGACCAGACGGAACTGGTGAACTTTGGACAGCCGACCGCACAATGCGCGAATCCTACGCGACAATCCTCTCTGCGTGTTACCACCAACAGCGGTTCCAGTTTCTCGACATAAGCATCGGATTGTCGACGGTAATGTCCACTTTTCGGTTTGACTTATCCGCATCTCGCGTCATTATCACCCAGGACGATCCTCAATTCCCCGCCATGGTCGTCTCGAACGGCAGCCCGCTGTTCGATGGGTATGCGAATGATCTTCGGACGACGATGGCGCAGGCTAAGCGCGTAGACCTGGAGGCGGCTGCCCGGACACCCCTAAGTGACGAGCCAACCGTCACCGAGGCTCGTGCTCTTTTTGTCGCGGTTGGCGTTCCTCTGCCTAAGGGCTTCGACGACGTCTCCGTGCGAGAAGTCATCGACAAAGCAATTCGAGCCAAAAATCCCTATGAATGATGCGTTCCCGCACGCGTGGCATGTCCTATAGCTCACATGCTGTTATGATGCTGCTTGCCGTCACCTGCAGCGAGTGCGCAGAGGCGGTGCACTCTTGATTTCGCGGATGGCGTTACCGCCGACATTGTGGAGTTCAAGCATGAATCAGCTAGACGCAGAGTTGGGCAGGCGGGTAGCCATTGATGCCGTCAATCTTGCCGGCGAGTTCATACACGAACATATGTTCGACCGTCTTTCAATCCGCTACAAGGGGGACGGTGGCGACGTTGTAACAACGCTCGACACAAGTGCGGAACGGATCATTATCGATGAAATAAGACGCACATTTCCGGATCATGCAATCGTCGCTGAAGAGTCGGGATCGCTGAGCGGCGACGGCGAGTTTACCTGGCTCGTGGATCCGCTCGACGGAACCAACAACCTTGCGATCGGATTACCGGTCCTGGCGGTAGGCGTGGCCCTGTGTCGGCGCAGAACTCCGATTCTTAGCGCGGTCCACGATCCTGTCTCTAAAAGAACATGGTCCGCGATCAAGGATCGAGGTGCCTGGGATAACGATGGGAAGGCGATTCGCGCGCCTGAGCGGTCCTCGAGGCGTGGTCCGGTACTTGCTTGGCTGCAAGGATACGATGTTCGCCGAGATGGAGATCCTCAGGCAATTCTTGATGCGTTGATCCGTCATGGGCACCGCTTATTGGATCTTTGGGCTCCGCTGCCGTGTTGGCTCATGCTCGCAAAGGGTGACATCGATGGGATAGTGGGCTATGATGTCGGAGATCTGGACCTTCACGCTGGCAGATTGATTGCTACGGAGGCTGGAGCTGTGGTCCGAAACCTGCACGGCGAGGCACATTCGACTCAGGTTTCGGGCAAGCAGAAGCATCGCGTGGTAGCGGCACTGCCCGGTGAGATCGACAAATTGACCGAGGTTGTGTCTGAGTCGATTCGTAGCTTGTAGCGCTGGGTCACCGTTCTACCGCAGAGACGGGACTTGGCGTACGCGCAGAAGCTGCTCGGGGCGCATGAGGAGGTTTTTCGTGGATCTGCCACAGGTTGCGAATCCGTACTTGGAGCCGGCGCTGCTCGATGATCCCGACTTTATTAACCAAGCTGACAATATGCGCCCCGCCATCGAGAATTTTCTCCGGCGCCACGATCTCGTTGACGTAATTCGGCGCATGCTCGTCGATTCTGCCATGATCCGTTCAATCGCCGATGCCTCGTACGCCCATGTCAACGGGTTCGAAAAGCTTGTTGTCATGCGGGGGGTCGCCGAAAGTAACCAAGTGAGGCTGAATGTCTGGCTGCCGGGACGTGCGCGAATCAATGAGGACATTCACAACCATGTCAAAGGGTTCAGCTCCGTGGTCTTGTGTGGCCGCCTGCGCCTCCGTCATTTTGAAATAGTGAACGAGGGCAGTCCCATTGGGTCTTACCTGGCACGCCCGCCGTCGCAGAACGACGGCGATCTGCTCGAAAAACAAGCAACCGTGTCGGTCGAGGAGCGGTTCTCCGCGGACCTTCCGGCAGGGGCCTACTACTCGATTGACCACAGGCAACTGCATACAGTCCGCGCCGCAGCGGACGAGCTCACAGCAACATTGGTATTCATGACAAGTAATCGCCAGCAGGGCCCTCATGTTCTTCGGCAGGGGCCAGATCGCCAGACTATTCCACGTACTTGTTTTTCTGAAGTCGATGTCCGCGATCGTCTTGAAATGGTATTTTCTTCACTTGCCGGCTCTTGACTTCACGTAGCCGTCACCTAGCCCGCATCCGACCACCAAAGGTGCTTCGGTGGCACCAATGATCGCCGGCCGAATCTGGTTACTGCCGCGCGTCGCGAGCGATTGGCGCGTCAGACGATCGCCGCGTTGATGATTTCTGTCGCCAACACGGTCGCGGCCCGGCTTCCGGGAACTCTGAGGCCGAGCAGGGGTGTTGGCCGGGCCAGGCACGGCCCGCTCCCCCAGCTTGGGCTGTCAGTCGCGCGTGCGGCGCAGCCAGTCCTGGGTGAGTGCGCGCAGCAGGGTGGGTTGTTCGTACGGCAGGTAGTGACCGGCCGCGTCGATCACGGTGAAGGTGCCACGCGGGTAGTGGCGCATGGCGCGGAACTGGTCGGCGTAACCTGCGATCCGGTCCTGTCGGCCGGTGATCACGCTGACCGGGCCGTCGAAGACGACCTCGGCGTTCTCGTCGGGTAGCGCGTAGCCGGGGCCGTTCTGCAACTGCTGTTGGAATGTCGGGTCACCGGGACCGCCGGAGTTCAGGGCGGCGAGCACCGTCGCGACGACGGCTGGGGTGCGGTGGCCCAGGGCGGCGTCGAGGTGCGCGTGCAGTTCGGTGGGAGCGGCGTCGAGCCAGCCCGGGGGCGCTTCGAGCGGTGGGTCGTCGGGCAGGGTCCGGCTGTCGCGGGCGATGGTGACACCGGGACAGACCAGGAGCAGGCCGGCGACGAGGTCGGGTCGTTGGCGTGCGATGCCGGCGGCCAGGTACGCGCCGTAGGAGCCGCTGGCGAGCAGGACCGGCGCGTCGACGTGGTGGTCGAGCCAGGCGCAGACGGTGTCCAGCACCGCCCGGGAGGTGGGTGGGCAGTTCGCGGGGGTGTCTCCGTGGCCGGGCAGGTCCAGGTAGATCTCCCGCAGGCCGGCGCCCGCGAGTGCGGGGCTGAGGGCGGCGGCCGTGGCGGTGCGGCTCATGCTGAACATGGGTAGGCAGACCACAGTTGGTCCGGTGTCCGCTGAGTGGTCGTACGCCAGGTTCATGTGCTCCAACGTCTCATGCCCGGCGAGGTCGAGCCGGGACACCGGGCGTGAAAGCGGTGTGCGCCTACGGCGGGCGATGTCTACAGTGGTGCGCTCTGGCCGCCGCCCGTTCACCGCGATCGGCGGGGCCGCACATCACCACGGGGGAACACCTTGACGAGTAAGCCTGTCCGTATTGTCGTTGGCCTGGTCGCGACCGTCGGCCTCGTTGTGGGCTGCCAGCCTGCCGAGAAGGAGAGCGCGGGGACCGCCGCGCCGACGGCCACCGCGGCGCCCAGCCCGACCGTCGACGTGGCGGCGAACAGCAAGCAGGTCTGCGACGCGAGTCTCGATTTTGTCAAGAAGCACTACGTCGCGATGGCCGACGATGCGATCGCCGCCATCGACAAGCCGGTGAGCGCCAAGGAGGCGGGCGCGAAGGTTCGCGGTCACTACACCGCGCTGTTGCAGGACCTGCGGACGGCGGCGCCGACCGCTGCCGATCCGCAGGTGCGTACCGCGTTGGAAACCCTGGCTGCCGGGGTGGAGAAGCACCTGGCCAGTCCGAAGGCCACCGAGATCGAGGCGCCGGATCTCGACCCGCCGCTGAAGGCATTGGACTCCGCCTGCGGTCGTTGACCGTCGTGGGCACCGGCCGGGTCGGCCGGTGCCCACGAACAGCGTGCGACGGGGGTACGGGTCAGATCCAGGGCACCTGCGGGGACGGGTAGAAGTCGACCTGTTGCAGTCGCCAGCGGGGTGCCTGCTCCCCCAGCCGGGTCCGGAACGATTCCCAGTCGTGGCTGGCGGTGGTGGACCAGCCGAGTTCGGCGATCGCGGGTAGGCGGGGGAAGGCCATGTATTCGATGTCGTCCAGGGTGCGCAGCGTCTCGGACCACAGTGGGGCCTCGACGCCGAGGATGGCGTTCTCGCCGACTCCGGTGACCCGGGTGGCGGGGTCCCAGCCGTAGGCGTCGGAGACCTCGATCAGGCCGGCCCAGCGCAGGCCGAGGCGGGTGTTGGCGTCGTACTTCATGTCCAGGTAGGCCTTGTTCGCCGGCGACATGATGACCTTGTTGCCGCGGGCGGCGGCTGCGGCGAGGCTGGCGTTTGTGGTGCCGGTTCCCCAGAACTGGGCGACGGCGTCGGTGGGCAGGTCGGCCTGGGTGATCTCGTTCCATCCGGAGGCGCGTTTGCCGTACTTCGCGACCAGGGGCAGGACCCGGTTCATGAAGGTGCGGTAGTCCTCGTCGGTGGTGGCGTGGGCTTCGTCGCCGCCGATGTGCAGGAATGGTCCGGGGGTGATGGCGGCGAGTTCGCGGATGACGTCTTCGACGAAGCGGTAGGTGAGTTCGTCGTTGATGCACAGGGAGCTGTAGCCGACCGCGATGTCGGTGCGCGGGGGCGGTGCGACGCCGTCGCAGTTGAGTTCGGGGTACGTCGACTGGGCGGCGTTGGTGTGCCCGGGCATGTCGATCTCGGGGATGATCGTGATGTGTCGTGCGGCGGCGTAGGCGACGACGGCCTTGTAGTCGGCCTTGGTGAGGTATCCGGGGCCGACGCCGTCGACTCCGGTGCCGGGTCCCCCGCCGATTGTGGTGAGGCGGGGCCAGGAGTCGATCTGGATGCGCCAGCCCTGGTCGTCGGTGAGGTGCAGGTGCAGGTAGTTGATTTTGTACTGGCTGAGCAGGTCCACGTAGGCGGTGATGTCGTCGACGGTGTGGAAGTGGCGTGCGAGGTCGAGCATCGCGCCGCGGTAGGCGAAGCGTGGGTAGTCGACGATTCGTCCGCCGGGGACTGTCCAGGTGGTCCGCTGCCGGTCGGGTGCTTCGATGTCGGCGGGGAGCAGTTGGCGCAGGGTCTGGGTGCCGGCGAACAGCCCGGCGGGGGTGTTGGCGCGGATGGTGACGCCGCGGCGGGTGACGTCGAGTTGGTAGCCCTGTTGGCCGATGCGGTCGTCGGCGCCGCCGATGAGCAGGGCGATCTCGGGTAGCGGGGTGGAGCGTACGGGCAGGACGGGCAGGGGGTGGCCGGTGGCGGCGCGCAGTGTGGTGGCGAGTTGGTGACCGATGCGCAGGGCGGCGGCTGAGCCGGGGGTGGTGCGGATGACGGTCAGGGGGGTGATCCGGAAGGTGTTGTGCGCGTCGGGGTGGGTTTCGACGGGTGCGGGGATGACGTCGCTGAGGTGTCGGGTTGGTGCGGTGGGTGTCGCGGCGGTGGCGGGCGCTGTGGGCAGGATGATTGGTAGCGCGAGGGCGGCTAGGGCCAGCAGCCGTGTGGTGGTGTGTCGGCGACGCACGGTACCTCCAGGCCTCGTGGTGATCGACCTTCGTCGATTAGAGTCGCAGGCTACCGGCGTTTCGCCTGTACTGTAAACCTTCCTTAACATAAGGGCTCGTCGAGACAGTGTTGTCGCCGACCTCACGTACACCGCACGCTGGGGAATTCCTGGAGTGGGTCGTGCGGTTGTCCGTTCGGAAGATCAGGTTCGGATGATCGAATGGGAAGTGCCATGCACATGCGCTCAGACGCGGTAGTGCTGTTCGGCGTCACGGGAGACCTCGTCTCGAAGAAGCTGTTTCCGGCGCTGTACGAGTTGACCCGGCGCGACCGCCTCGACGTTCCGGTGATCGGCGTGGCCCGCTCCCCCTGGGATGATCAGCAGTTGGTCACCATGGCCCGCAAGTCGGTTGCCGAGGCCAATGACGAGATCGACGACGAGACCTTCGATCGGCTGGCGGACAACCTTTCGATGATCTCCGGCAACTACGCGGACCCGACGACGTACCAACGGCTGGCTGAGCGGCTGCGCGACGCCGAGCGGCCGGTCTTCTACCTGGCGATCCCTCCGGCGGTGTTCGGCTCCGTCGTCGAGGGCCTGGCGGCCGTGGGTCTGGCCGACCGGGGTCGGGTGATCGTGGAGAAGCCGTTCGGGCGTGACCTGGAGTCCTCCCGCGAACTGGATCGCACACTGGGCGCGGCCTTCGCGCCGGAGCACGTGTTCCGCATCGACCACTACCTCGGCAAGGAAGCCGTCGAGAGCCTCTACGCCTTCCGGTTCGCCAACCGGCTGTTCGAGCCGCTGTGGAACAACGAGCACATCGACAACATCCAGGTGACCCTCGCCGAGGGGTTCGGCACCCAGGGCCGGGCCGGGTTCTACGACACTGTGGGCGCGACCCGGGACGTGTTGCAGAACCACATCCTTCAGGTCGTGGCGCTCATCGCGATGGAGGCGCCGGCCAGCGAGGACACCGCGGCGTTCCGGGAGGCGGAGGCCGCGGTGCTGCGGCAGGTCGCGCCGCTGTCGCCGGAGTCCACCGTCCGGGGGCAGTACGCCGGCTACCGCGACGAGGCGGGCGTGGCGGTCGACTCGAACACGGAGACGTTCGTGGCCACCCGGTTGACCGTCGACTCCCCCCGCTGGGCGGGCGTGCCGTTCTACCTGCGCACCGGCAAGTCCCTGCCGGGGACGGCGACGGAGGTCGTGGTCGAGTTCAAGCAGCCGCAGCGCTCGCTGATCCCCGCCGAGCGGGGCACGGCGAGGGCCGCGAACCTGCTGCGTTTCCGCCTCGGACGCGGTGACGGCATCACCATGTCGATCCAGGCGAAGAGCCCGGGTGCCGAGGTGGCGAGCCGTCCGGTGGACCTGTCCGTCGACTTCGGCTCGGCTCTCGGTCGCCGGCAGGAGGCGTACGAGCGGCTGCTCGACGACGCGATGGACGGAGAGCACCTGCGCTTCGCGCGTGCCGAGACCATCGAGCAGGAGTGGCGCATCGTCGAGCCGATCCTGGATCTGCCGACGGCGGTGCAGTCGTACGAGAAGGGCAGTTGGGGTCCGATGGACGCCGACGCGCTGGCCGGCGGCTGGCACCTGCCGGACGTGCGGTAGTCGCGGCCGGAAGCCGAGTCGATCGCGCAGCGCGCGGCGCGGGCGCTGACTGACCGCTCAGCTCAGCGGAACGACCGTCCGGCGACGGTGAGGTTTGCCGCTAACGAGTGCTGTGGGCACGTTGGGGACCACGTTTCTCGTCCTCATCGGAGAGGAAGCAGCGCATGCTTTCCGCACTCGATCGTCGGCACACCGTCGCGCCGCCCGGCTACAGCCGGTGGCTCATCCCTCCGGCGGCGTTGGCCATCCACCTCTGTATCGGTCAGGTCTACGCGACCAGCGTCTACAAGAACTCCCTGATCGCCCACTTCGACACCAGTCAGACGGCGATCGGGGTGATCTTCAGCATCGCGATCGTGATGCTCGGGTTGTCCGCCGCTGTCGCCGGGACCTGGGTGGAGGCGAACGGCCCGCGTAAGGCGATGTTCGTCTCGGCCTGTTTCTGGGCGGCGGGTTTCCTGGTGGGCTCGCTGGGCATCGCCACCAAGCAGCTGTGGCTGCTGTACCTGGGCTACGGGCTGCTCGGCGGCATCGGGCTGGGCATCGGCTACATCTCCCCCGTCTCCACCCTGATCAAGTGGTTCCCGGACCGGCCGGGACTGGCCACCGGATTGGCGATCATGGGATTCGGTGGTGGGGCGATGGTCGCCTCTCCGCTGTCACGGCAACTGTTGTCGTTCTACGACGCCGGCTACGACCCGGCCAACGCGGGGTCGACGGCGTCGGGCAGCGCCCTGGTATGGCTGTTCGTCACCCTCGGTCTGGGCTACTTCGTGATCATGATGTTCGGGGTGGCGAACGTGCGGGTGCCGGCGCAGGACTGGCGGCCGGCCGGCTTCGACCCCGCCAGCGTGGCGGCGAAGCCGCTGGTCACCACGGCGAACGTGTCGGCGGCGAACGCGGTGAAGACCCGCTCGTTCTGGCTGCTCTGGGTGGTGCTGTTCTGCAACGTGACCGCCGGCATCGGCATCCTCGAGCAGGCCAGCCCGATGATCCAGGACTTCTTCCGCGACAACGGCACCTCGGCGGTGACAGTCGCGGCGGCCGGCGGGTTCGTGGGTCTGCTGTCGCTGTTCAACATGGCCGGTCGGTTCGTGTGGTCGTCCACCTCGGACATCATCGGCCGCAAACCGATCTACCTGGTGTACCTGGGTGTCGGCATGGTGCTCTACGCGCTGCTGGCGCTCGTCGGGCAGACCTCGACGGCCCTGTTCGTGCTGTTGGCCTGCGTGATCCTGTCGTTCTACGGCGGTGGCTTCGCGACAGTGCCGGCGTACCTGCGGGACCTGTTCGGCACCTTCCAGGTCGGTGCGATCCACGGTCGGCTGCTGACGGCGTGGTCCGCGGCGGGGATCGCCGGACCGCTGATCGTCAACGGGTTCCTCGACGCGCAGGGCGAGCCGGGCTCGCTGACCGCCGCGGCGTACCGTCCGGCGCTGTTCACGATGGTGGCTGTGCTGGCCGTGGGCTTCGTGGCGAACCTGCTGGTGCGCCCGGTGCCGCAGCGCTACCACGAACCGGCGACGGAGCAGAACCCGCAACAGGGCGCGGATGAGGAAGCGGATCGGGACATGGACGAGGACACGACGGCGCAGAGGAGTGGTACGCGATGAGTGAGGACAGCCGACCCGGGCAGCAGACCCGGTTGTGGATCTCCTGGTTGGTGGTGGCGGCGCTGCTCGGCTACGGGGTCGCCCAGACCGTCGTCACCGCGGCGAAGCTGTTCACCCACTGAGCCGGATCCGGCGGTCTACGACCGGGTGAACGCCCCGGCGGTCTCCGACCGCGCAGACACCCGGCGGTCTCCGACCGCGCAGACACCCGACGGTCTCCGATCGGACGGACGCGTGGTCAGAGACCGCCGGAGACGCGCAGCACGGTCCCGGTGGCGTACGAGGCGTCCGGGCCGAGCAGCCAGGCGATGGCGGCGGCGATCTCGTCGGGTTCGCCGGCGCGGCCCAGCGGGATGCGACCGACGGCGGAGTCGGCGCGGTCGGGCACCCCGGAGTCGGCGTGGATGTCGGTGCGCACGATGCCGGGCGCCACGGCGTTGACCCGGATGCCCCTCGGGGCGAGTTCCTTGGCCAGGCCGACGGTGAGGGTGTCGGTGGCGGCCTTCACGGCGGCGTAGTGCACGTACTCCCCCGGGCTGCCGATGGTCGCGGCCGCCGACGAGACGTTGACGATCGCCCCGCCGTCGGTGAGCCGGCGGGCGGCCTGCTGGGCGCAGAGGACGTAGCCGACGAGGTTGACGTCGACGACCCGGCGCAGGTCCTCGACCCGCAACTCGGTGAACGGCCCGATCAGGCTGGTGACGCCGGCGTTGTTGACCAGGCCG
>NZ_JBEZGJ010000189.1:0-13721 GCF_040649965.1 Micromonospora sp. NPDC048843 | reverse complement strand
ACGACGCCATCACCTTGTCGTTCGCGTACGCGTCACCGGAGACCAGGTCCTTGTAAACCGGGAAGAAGCCGAGGCTGCTCGCGAAGCTCTGTGCGCGGAGCCGGCCCGGCTCGCTGTGCGCCGCCCCCCGACATACCTTCGCGTCCGATATATTGCTCGCGTGGACACACCTCTACGCGAACCGACCTTTCTGATCCTCACCGCGCTGGCCGCCCAGCCGATGCACGGCTACGGGCTGATCGGCGAGGTCGCCGCCCTCTCCGACAACCGCGTGTCGCTACGCCCCGGGACGCTCTACGGGGCGCTCGACCGGCTGGTCGACGCCGGCCTCGTCGAGGTCGACAGGGAAGAGGTGGTGGACGGCCGACTGCGTCGCTACTACCGCCTCTCCCCCGGCGGTGAGACCACGTTGAGCACCGAGACCCAGCGGCTGCGCCGCAACGTCGAAGCCGCCACCACCCGGCTGTCCAAGCGGACTCGCGCCGCCCTCCCGACCACCCCCCGCACGGCCGGAGGCTTGGCATGAACGACCTGGAACGCCGCTACCTCCGGCTGCTGCGCGCGTACCCCGCCGACTACCGGCGCGCCCGCGGCGCCGAAATCGTCGGTACCTACCTCGACCTGGCCACCAGTGACCAACGCTGGCCGGCGCCGGCGGACGCCGCGGACCTGGTGCGCGGCGGCCTCCGCCAGCGGCTGCGGGCCACGGGCGTCACCGACCTGATCCCCGGGGTACGCCTCGCGGCGCTGCTCGCCCTGGTCACCGCGAGCGCTCTCGCCGGCGTCTGGGGTACGGCGGAGCTGCATCCGTCGCCCGTGGAGTGGGGCGTCCCCCACGTCGGCCCGTTCGTCTCACTCGGTGTCGTCACGTGGGCGGCGTGGCTGCTGGCGGCGGTGGTGATCGCCGTCGCGCCGAGCCCTGTCGCCCGGTGGGCCATCAGCCTCGCGCTCCTGCTCACGATTGCGCTGCCACCGGTGGCCGCGGCGCTCGACGCACCCCGACCGCCGCTGATGGTGCTGCTGCCGCAGGTGGTGCTGGGCCTGCTGGGGCTTGCCCTGCCCGATCGACCCTCCCGGGCGATCCGCCTCGCACCGGCGCTGTCCGCGCTGTTGGCGGTGGTGGCGACGGAATTCCTGCTGGGCTTGGATGCGGTCGGCACCTACTACGGCGCCACCTTGGAGATCTTCCTGCCCACCGTCGGCGGACTGTTGCTGGTCGTCGGGGCTCTGCTGGCCATGGGTCTGGCACTGGGCGGGGACACCCGCGGCGGCTGGGCGCTCGTCATACTGCTCACCCCTGCCGGCTTCCTGGCGGTGCCCGGCCTGGCTGACAGCTTTGGCCCGACATACGGCACCTTCACGTTCACGGAAATGGCCGTGACCTCTGTCGCCGTCGCGCTCGCCGGTCCGGCCACACTGTTCCTGGCCGTTCGGTTCCGCTCCCTCCGGCCCTCCAGCCCTCAACCCTCGGGCCAACAGTGCCCCACCTGCGGCGGCGCGCGAGCCTAACAATGACGATCATGAGGTTGGCGGGGCGTTCCGTTCAGATTGCGCCCGTCAACCTCATGATCGACGGCGGCGGCCGGCGCGCAGGGTGCGGACGAGCACGGTCAGGAGGAGGGCAGTCATGGCCAGGGCACCGGGTGCCTTGGTGGCGCGGGCCAGGTTGGTGCCGTCGGGCAGGGCGAGGAAGGCTGCCGCTGCCGTGGGCAGCACGAACCACGTCGTACGGGCGGCGGTGAGCGCGAGCAGCGCCAGGGGCCAGGTCGCGTACCAGGGGTGGAAGACCGGCGATAGGACGACGGTGGCGACCAGCGCCAACGCCGCGCCGTGCAGCGCCACCCGGGACCGCGCCACCCGAGGACGCCCCGCCTGCGGAGCCGCGACCTCGTTGAGCCCGCGCAGGGTCTGCCAGGCCCGCCACCAGAGCACCAGCAGCACTCCGACGAGCAGTAGCAGCGCGACCGCCCGGACCACCGGCACCGCCTGCGGGTCCCGGCCGACCAGCGCGCCGACGTAGTCGACCACGAAGCCCACGGCGGTGGGTGGTGACGTCCACTGCTCCGAGTCGCCACTGTGGGTCAGCCCGCCCACCCAGCCGAAGCCGAGGCCGGACACCGCCGAGGTGACCAGCAGCGCGGTGAGCAGCCCTCCGGCCAGCCAACCACAGTGGCGTACCAATGCCCGAACTGTGTACCGGTCGGGCATCCCGGCCAGCACGGCGAACGGCACCACCACCACGGCGCTGGCCTTCACAGTGACCGCCAGTCCGAGCAGCGCTCCGGCCAGCAGCAGCGCCGCCGGCCGACCTGGTCGACGGACCACTACCAGTAGTCCACACAGCAGCAGGCCCAGCATCACGGCGTCGTTGTGCGCGCCGGCCACCAGGTGAACGCCGACCAACGGACCGGCCAGCGCCAACCAGACCGCCCGCCGGGTCGGCACCCCGGCCGCCCGTGCCAGAGCGGGCAGGCAGAGCGCGACCAGCAGAAGCCCCACCACGGCGATCACGCGCAGCGCCACGATGGTGCCGGTGAGCCCGCCGCCGAGGCCGACGGCGAGGGCCGCGAGCAGCATGAACATCGGCCCGTACGGTGCCGGGGTGTCCCGCCAGATCGGCGCCACAGTGTCCAGCCAGGGGCAGCCCGCCGCCGCCACCCCCACCGTGTACGGGTCGACGCCGTGCGCGTACGTCCAGCCCTGGCAGGCGTACGAGTAGACGTCCCGGCTGCCCAGCGGTGGCGCGACAAGCAGCGGTAGCGCCCACAGCCCGGCGGTGACGTACGCCCAACGGGTCGACGGCGCGCCCTCGCGCAGCGACCACCACGCCCCGACCAGCAGCACGGTGCCGATCAGCCAGCAGGTCAGCGTCGCCGGGCCGTCCGGGGTTCGCCAGATCGACGCTGGTGTCACGCCCAGCGGGGCGTCGGGCAGCGCCCCGCCGAGGTATCCGGCCACGGCGAGCAGGATCGCGCCGACCAGACCCGCGTACCGGGCACCCGATGACGCCAACGACACGGGCGGCGGCGCAACAGGCGGGCCGGGAGCCGTCACCGGCGCACCTTCCCTCAATCGACGGCGACCGGCTGACGGGCCGCCCGAGCCGACCGTACCAACCGGATGACCAGCACGATCACCAACAGCGTCATCAGCGGCGCCCCGACCGTCTTGGTGTACCGGGGAAACCCGGTGCCGTCGGGCAGCACCAGGAAGGACGCGACCACTGCGACAACGATGAACCATCTGGTGCGCTGGGCGGTGGCCGCCAGCACGAACAGCGGCCAGGTCCAGTACCAGGGATGCACGACGGGGGCGAGCGCGACGGTGAGGGCGAGCGCGAGGCCGGCGTGGTACAGCGGGTCGCGGGTGCGGGCCCGCCACCAGAGCCAGACGAGCAGTACGGCCAGGAGGACCACGGCGATCCCGCGGGTGACCGGCAGCGCGTCGATGTGACCGCCGAACAGCGCCGCGACGTACCCGGCCGTCTGGCCCACTGCTGTCGACGGGGACGTCCAGGCGATGGCGGCGCCACTCTGGGACAGTCCGCCGACCCAGGCGAAATCCAGCCCACCGGCGACTGTCACACCGACAACGGTGGCGACGGTGCCGCCGACCACCCAGCCGCCGTCACGAATCAGCGTGCGGATCCGGTACGGCCCGGCGGTGGCCGCCAGTGCGGCGAACGGCACCACCACCACGGCGGTCACCTTGATCGCCACCGCGAATCCGAGGAGCAGCCCGCCGACCAGCAGCATTCCGCGTCGGCCCGGGTGCGTCGCCACCACTGCCAGCCCACCGACCAACGCGGCGAGCATCAGCGCCTCGTTGTGGGGGCCACCGATCAGGTGCGCGGCGACCAGCGGGGAACCCAACGCCAGCCACACCGCCCGCTTCGCCGGCACACCGGCCCGACGCGCCAGCGCCGGCAGGGCCCACGCGGCGACGGCCACGCCGACCAGCGACAGCGCACGGAACAGCACGATGCTGGCGGTCAGCGAACCGGTGGCCTTCACCACGGCGCCCGCGATGAGCACGAACAGCGGCCCGTACGGCGCCGGGGTGTCGCGCCAGATGACCGACACCGTGTCCAGCCACGGGCAGGGCAGCGCGGAGACGCCCTGTTCGTACGGGCTGATGCCGCCGGCGAAGCTGGCGCCCTGGCAGGTGTACGCGTACACGTCCCGGCTGCCGAAGGGCGGCGCGATCAGCAACGGCAGCAGCCAGAGCCCGACGGTGACCAGTGCCCACCGCGTCGAGGGCCCCCCGTCACGCAGCGCCCACCAGGCGTACGCCATCAGGCCGGTGCCGACCGCCCAGGCGGCGAGGATCAGCGGGCCGTTGGGCCCCTGCCAGATGCTGACCGGGGTGCTGCGCAGGGGGCCGCTGGGAAACGCGCCGCCGAGGAAAGCGGAGAGCGCGAGCAGCATCGAGCCGGCCAGGCCGGTCCAGCGCGCGAGGTGGGAGGGCACGCCGGACATGCTGCCAGCCCGCCGGTGGGAGGCCGACGGCAGGCACTGTCAGCAGTGGCGCGCCGGTGCCAGCCCACTGGAGATCGAGTAGTCGCCGGCGACGCGGACCCGTACCTCGGTCCACCCGTCCGCGCCCGGTCGCAGACAACCGTCCGGGCCGTTCAGAGTGAGCCAGCGTGACCAGCGCACCCGGACCGGCACGTCCCCGGGCGTGGCGGTCAGGCGGACCGCGCCGCGGTCGGCGGCGACGAGGTGACCCGGGGCACCGACCAGCGGAGTCGGATCGACCACTGCGTACATCTGCCACGTCGGGTCACGCCAGACCTCCCGCAGGTACGGCAGGCCGGCGCGGATCAGCGCGGCCTCGTCACGGCCCCACCGGTCGGCGGGTGCGTCGGGGGCGAGCACCACGTAGCTCACCGCCTCGTGCCGCAACCACTGCTCGTACGTCTGCGCGTTCAGGTTGCCGTCGTAGAACAGCGCGTTGCGGTCGCTGTCGACCTGGCGTTCCCAGCCTCGGGCCAGTGGCACCGTCGGCGGCAGGTACGCGGACTCCCAGTGGTCGCGCAGCGGCACCACCTCGACCCGCCCGGCCGGCTGCCGCCTGTCGAGTTCGGCGACGAGCGGCTGGTAGAAGCCTTCGGCGCTCTCCGGGGCGCCGGCCCGGGTCACGTCGCTCGTCATCACCGGGGACTGCCACCAGACGGTCGCGGCGAGCAGCCCGGCCAGCCACGGTCCCGGCAACGCGGCGTATCCGGCCAGCACGGGCACTGCGAACAGCATCGGCAGCCGTAGCGCGTTGGAACCGATCGGGCTGGGCACGTAGTACGCCCCGATCAGGAGCAGCACGGTGAGCACCGCGCCGACGCGCAGTACCCGGCGGCGACGCGGCAGTACGACCGCCACCAGCACCGCGAGCGCGACGTTGATGCGCATCGACTCGGCCGAGTACGGCTGGGTGCCGCCGTTGCCGAAGACGAACGCCATCGGGGCGAGCGTGACGGCGGGCGCCACGGCCAGGACGAACCCCTCGGCCAGTGGTCGCTCGGCTCGCCAGCCTCCGGGCAGCGGGCGGCCCGGCCCGTCACCGGTGCGCAGCGCGCTCAGCAGCAGCGCCGCGCCGGCCAGCCCGGTGAACAGGCCGGCGACCGGGCTGGCCGCCGTCGCCAGTGCGGCGCAGACGGCGGCGAGCGTCAACCGGAGCCAACGCGGTGGGCGTTGCGCGCTGACCGCGCAGAGCGCCAGCAGCCCGAACGCCAGCCCGACCGCGAAGGTGATGCGACCGCTAGCCAGGTTGCCGACCAGCACCACAGCGCCGAGGACGCCGGCCAGCAGTGGTCGGCGGGCCCGGTTACGGGTGAACAGCCAACCCAGCGCGGCAGCACCGACCACGGCGGCGACCGCCCCCAGCGGACGCACCCCGATCAGCGCGCCGAACCTGGCCGTGAAGAGGCTGTAGCCGTACTGGTTGACGCCGCCGTACCAGCCGAAGTCGACCGGCGCGGCCCCGTACCGCTCGGTGAACTCGGCACGGGCCACCTGGGCGGCGAGGTCGGTGCCCATCGGCGGCGCGAGGAGGAACGCGACGGCGAGCAGCACCGCCACCCCGGTCGCCGTGCCCGCGATGCGTAGCCCGGTCGGGCGCGGCGACGCGTCAGGCATCGAGGACCCGTTCGGCAGCGGCGCGGGAGCGGCGGCCGGTGCGCAGGTACTCGTCGAGGAACTCCCCCGGGTCGTCGCGGCCGAGCAGCCGGGCCACCCCGGCCAACTCCACCCCGTGCCGGGGCAGTTGGTCGCCGGCCCGGCCCCGGACCAGCATCAACGCGTTGCGGACCTGCGCGGCCAGGGCCCAACCGGCGGCCATCTCCGCGGCGTCCGTGCTGTCGATCAGGCCGGCCCGCTCGGCCGCCGCGAGGGCGTCGAGGGTACGCGTGCCGCGCAGCGCCGGGTTCGCGCCGGCGTGCCGGAGCTGGACGAGTTGCACAGCCCACTCCACGTCGGCGAGCCCACCGCGACCCAGCTTGGTGTGGGTGGCCGGGTCGGCGCCGCGGGGCAGCCGTTCGTTCTCCACCCGGGCCTTGATCCGCCGGATCTCGACGACCTGCTCGCGGGTCAGCCCGTCGGCCGGGTAACGCACCGGCTCAATCATCGCCTCGAACTCGGCGCCGAGCTCGGCGTCGCCGCAGACGAACCGGGCGCGCAGCAGAGCCTGGGCCTCCCACACCCGCGACCAACGGGCGTAGTACTGCGCGTACGCGGCGAGGCTGCGTACCAGCGGACCCTGGCGGCCCTCCGGTCGCAGGTCGGCGTCGACGCCCAGCGGCGGGTCGGGGGCGGGTACGCCGAGCAGCCGGCGCAACTCCTCGGCGACGGCGTGCGCGGCGGCGCTGGCGGCACTCTCGCTGGTGCCCGGCGGCGGGTCGTAGACGAAGAGCACGTCGGCGTCGGAGAGGTAGTTCGACTCGTACCCGCCGAGCCGGCCCATGCCGATCACCGCGAACCGCAGCCCCGCCGGTGCCGGCTGGCTGGCCTGAGCGGCCCGCAGCGCGGCGGCCAGTGTGGCGTCGGTGACGTCGGCGAGCGCCGTACCGACAGCGGTGATGTCGGACAGCCCGCGGGCGGGCCGGTTCGCGCCGTCCGCCCGGGTGGGGCTGGGCGCGAGCGCGCCGGCCCGGCAGAGCACGTCGGCGCAGGCCACCCGGACCAGTTCGCGACGTCGCAGAGCGCGCACCGCGCTGGTGGCCTCGACCGGGTCGGTGTGCCGGGCCGCCGCCGCCAGGAACCCCTCCCGCAGCACCTCGGGCGCGCGTGGCGCCAGCTCGTTCTCCTCGGCCAGCAGCCGCAGCGCCTCCGGGTCGCGGGCGAGCAGGTCGGCCACGTACCGGGACAGGGCGAGGACCCGGGCCAGCCGACGGGCGACCGGGCCGCCGTCGCGCAGCAGCCGCAGATACCAGGGGGTGCTGCCCAGCTTGTCGGAGACCTTGCGGTAGTTGAGCAGCCCCCGGTCCGGCTCCGGCGCGTCGGCGAACTCGCTGAGCAGCACCGGCAGCAGGGTGCGCTGGATGGCCGCCGTGCGGCTCACCCCGCCGGTGAGCGCCTGGAGGTGACGCAACGCCCCGGCCGGGTCGGCGAAGCCGAGGATCTCCAGGCGGTTCCTGGCCGCCTCCGGGGTGAGCCGCAACCCGTCGGCCGGCACCCGGGCCACCGACTCCAGCAGCGGCCGGTAGAGCAGTTTGGCGTGCAGTCGGCGTACCTCGGTGGCGTGGGTGACCCACTCGGCCCGGAAGCTCTCCACGGCGCTGCGCCCCGGCGCGGCAGTGAAACCCAGCGCGGCGGCGAGCCAGCGCAGCGCGCCCGGCTCGGCGGGCACCGTGTGCGTACGACGCAGGCCCTGGAGTTGCAGCCGGTGCTCGACGCCGCGCAGGAAGCGGTAGCCGCGCAGCAGGGCCTCGCCGTCGGCCCGACCGACGTAGCCGCCGGCGACGAGCGCGCGCAACGCCGGGATGGTGCCCGGTGGGCGCAGCGTCTCGTCGCCGCGACCGTGCACGAGTTGCAGCAACTGGACGGCGAACTCGATGTCGCGCAGCCCGCCGGGACCGCGCTTGATCTCGCGCTCCAGCTCCTTCGGCGGGATGTGGTCGATGATCCGGCGGCGCATGGCGCGGACGTCCTCGACCGCCTCGGGTCGCTCGGCCGCCCGCCAGACCAGCGGCGCGAGCTGGTCGATCCACTCCTGGGCCAGCGGCAGGTCACCGGCTGCCGGGCGGGCCTTGAGCAGCGCCTGGAACTCCCAGGTGCGCGCCCACCGCCGGTAGTAGGCAAGGTGGCTGGCGAGGGTCCGCACCAGCGGGCCGCGGCTGCCCTCGGGGCGCAGCGCGGCGTCCACCGGCCAGGCGACCAGCCCGCAGATGTAGATCAACCGGGTCGCCACCAGTGTCGCGGCGGACAGGTCGGCGTCCTCGGCGGCGACGAAGATGACGTCCACGTCGGAGACGTAGTTCAGCTCGCCGCCGCCGCATTTTCCCATCGCCACTACCGCGAGTCGGGGCCGCTCGGTCCCCTCCGCCAACTCCGCGACAGCGATCTCGTACGCCGCGGAGAGCGTCGCGTCGGCCAACGCGGAGAGCGCGGCCATCGTCTGCTCCAGGCCGCGACCGCCGGTCAGGTCGGCCGCCGCGATCCGCAGCAATGCCAGGCGGTACGCGGTCCGCAGCGCCGCCACAGCGTTGCCGCCGTCGGCAGGCTCCAGCCGCCCCTCGGCGATCGGAGCGAGCCCGTCCGGTGCGGTCCGCAGCGCCTGGTAGTGCTCGGGGTGGGCCACCAGGTGGTCGCCGAGCGCCGCCGACGCGCCGAGCACGGCGATCAACCGCCGCCGTAGCCCGGGATCGGCGTGCACGTCCGCGAGCAGCGGCGATCCGGCGCCGCCTTCGGCGGTGCGGCCGTCGGCGATCCGGCTTCCGGCGCCGCCTTCGGTGCTGCGACCCTCGGCCTCCACGATGCGGTGCAGTTGGCGCAGCGCCAGGTCCGGGTCGGCGGCTCGGGACAGCGCGGCGAGCAACTCCGCGGCGGCCTCGTCGACCGGCTCCTGCTCGGCCGGTCGCCACAGCCGCAGCCCTTCCGGGCCGAGCAGGTCCGCGGCGCGCGCGCCGCCGTCGCCTTCGGCGGTGCCGAAGCCGTACCGGGCGAGCCGTCCCGGTGCCCTGGTCGGCCGGCTCATCAGTGCCCGAGCAGCGGCAGGCCGCGCCGCGTCGTGCTGTCGTCCAACTCGCCGAGGGCCAGCGCGGCGAACCGGGCGGCGAACGGCTGCCAGACCTCCTCGACGTCGGGCAGCACCGAGGCGCAGGCCGCGACCACCAGCTCCGGGTCGTAGCCCAGCTCGGCGAGTTGGGTCGAGTCTTTGGCCCAGTCGGCGATCATCGCCGCGTCGCACTCGATGTGGAACTGCAACCCCCACGCCCGGTCACCGAGGCGGAACGCCTGATGCGGGTAGCGGGTGGAGGCGGCCAGCAGGGTCGCGCCCCGAGGCAGCTCGGTGATCTCGTCGGCGTGCCACTGGAGCACGTCCGGGATCAGCGGCACGTACCGGAACAACGTGTCGTTCTCGGCGGCGTCGCGCCGGCCGACCACGCCGGGGCCGATCTCCGGCCCGGACGGGCTGCGCTCCACCAACCCGGCGTGCGCGGTCGCGAGCAGTTGCGCGCCCAGGCAGACCGCCAGGGTCGGCACCCGGTACCGGACCGCCTTGCGCAGCAGGCCCTCCACTGCGGGAAACCACTGCGCGCCGGGCGAGCCGTCCGGCAACGGGTACGCCTGTTGGTCGCCGCCGAGCACCACCAGCGCCGCGTACCCCTCCAGGTCGGCGGGGAGCTCGTCGCCGGCGTGCGGGCGCACCACCCACAGGTCCAGCCCAGCCTCGGTCAGCCACTCACCCAGCCGGCGCGCGTCGTCCGTCGGGTCGTTCTCGATCACCAGCGCGGTTGCCACAGGTCGAGGCTAGCCGGTACGCCGCACGGCACCACGCCCCGGCACGGGCCCGCCCGCCGGGTGGCGGCCCGGCCATGGTCGGGGTGATTAGGCTCTGCGGTTGTGATCAGCGAGGACACCACCGCCGTACGCCCGCCCGTGCTGCGCCCGGGTGACACGGTGCTGCTGGTGTCGCCGTCCGGGCCGACCTCGCCGGAGCGGGTCGCCCGGGGCATGGAACTGCTCACCGGCTGGGGCCTGCGCCCGGTGCCGGCGCCGCACGCGTACGCCCGCCACGGCTACCTCGCCGGCACCGACGACCTGCGCGCCGCCGACCTGAACGCGGCCTTCGCCGACCCTGACGTGCGCGGGGTGATCTGCACTCGCGGCGGCTACGGCGCCCAACGGATCGTGGACGCCATCGACATGGCCGCCGTCCGCCGCGACCCGAAGGTGGTGGCCGGCTTCTCGGACATCACCGCGTTGCAGTTCGCACTGTGGCGGGGCGCCCGCCTGGCCGGGGTGCACGGCCCCGGGGCGGCCTGGCGCGACGAGCGGACGCCGCTGCGCTCCGCCGAATCCCTGCACGCGGCGCTGATGACCACCGAACCGGTGTCGATCACCGCGGTCCCCACCGAGGAAACCTTCGGCGTACGCGTCCCGGGTCGCGCCACCGGCACCCTGCTCGGCGGCAACCTGTGCATGATCGCCGCGTCGATCGGCACCCCTGACCTACCCGACCTGACCGGTGCTGTGCTGTTGATCGAGGACGTGCAGGAACCCCCGTACAAGGTCGACCGGATGCTCACCCACCTACGTCGGGCCGGTGCGCTGGACGGACTGGCCGGGGTGGCGGTCGGGCAGTTCACCGACTGCGGCGACGGTTGGGACACCACAATCGTCGACGTACTCACCGAACGCCTCGGCGACCTGGGCGTACCAGTCCTAGGCGGCCTCCCCATCGGCCACGGTCCCAACCAGCTCACAGTCCCGGTAGGCACCACCGCCACCCTCGACACCACCACCGCCACCCTCACCGCAACCCCAGCAGTCCACTAACCCCCACCCCGCCCCGCGCCCCCTCCCGACCCGCGCCCCCTCCCGACCCGCGCCCCCTCCCGGCTCCCCCCGGTGATCAAGAGGTTTGCGTCATGTTCGGGGCGGATCCTGACGCAAATCTCTTGATCAACCAGGTCGGGGGCGGGGGGCGGGGGGATCGGCGGGTTGGTGGGGTCGGGCGGGGGTCGGTCAGAAGGTGGGTGGGGTTAGGTGGGCTACTGCGCCGATTTCCAGGGCGGCCCAGATGCCGGTGGAGGTGCGGGTGATGCCGTGCGGTTCGGCGTTGGGAGTGGGTAGGGCGTAGCCCTCGATCCGTCCGGTGGGGTCGAGGTGACCGATCCGGTTGGCGCCCCACTCGGTGAACCACGCGCCGCCGTCCGGGTCGGCCACTATCGCGTGCGGGCGGGCCGCCCGGTCCGGCAGCGGGAACTCGACGATCTCGCCATCCGGGTCGATCCGACCGAGCTGACCGGCGGCGATCTCCACGAACCAGATGACGCCGTCATCGCCCACTGTGATGCCGACGGGGCCCGCCTTGACGGTGGGTAACGGATGCAGCGTCACCCTGCCGTCGAGATCGATCCTGCCGATCGCATTGGCCTGGTTGAGGGTGAACCAGAGAGCCCGGTCCGCGCCAGCAGTGATCATCGAGGCGAATCCCCCGGTCACCGGCAGCGGGAATGCGGTGTGGGTGCCGTCGGTCTCCACCCGGCCGATGGTGTCGGAGGTCATCCCGGCGTACCAGAGCGCGCCATCAGGCCCCGCCGCGATGCCGCCCGGCCCGGTACCGGCCGGCAGGGCGACGGTGCGCTGCTCACCGTCGACGGTGATCCGACCGATCCGGTCGTCTCCCGAGCGGGTGAACCAGAGCGCCCCGTCCGGCCCGGCCGTGATGATCAACGGGCGACCGCCGGCCGGATCCAGCGGGTAGGTCCGGATCGCGCCGTCGGGCGACAACCGGGCGATGCCGCCGGCATGGGCCAGCGTCAGCCACAGCGCGCCGTCCGGGCCAGGCGTGATGCCGTACGGCCCGGCGCCCGGCTCGACGAGTGGAATCTCCCGCATCTCGACGGTCATGCCACGGTGTCCTTCCGTCGGTGGATCGTCCACCCTGACCGCTCAGCCAGCGACCACACAACCCGATTTCGCCCAGCGCCTCGATTGTCAGCTCGCTGACAGGGTCGCCACGGCTTCCGCCCAGACTGCCCGGTCACTGTCGGTGATGACAGCGCAGGATGACCGAACCTCTGGAGGACAGCATGTCCCGCACCATCCGTAGGAAGCACCTGCTGGCCGGCCTGGCCACCGCCGGCGTCCTCGGCGTCGGGATCGCGGCCCCGACGATCGCGTTCGCCGCCGACACTCCCACGCCGACACCGAGCGCCAGCACCGCCCCGGCTCCCGACACGGCTCCGGGTGCGAAGGCCGACCGGCAGGGCGAGTTCGCCGACGCGCTCGCCAAGGAACTGGGCGTGCCCACCGACAAGGTGACCGCCGCCCTGGAGAAGATCCGCGAGCAGCACCGCCCAACCGACCGCCCGCAGCGCCCGTCCGCCGAGGACCGGCAGGCCGCGCTCACGCAGCGCCTGGACCAGGCCGTCAAGGACGGCAAGCTCACCCAGGAGCAGGCCGACGCCATCACCAAGGCCGTCGAGGCCGGCGTCTTCCCCGGCCCCGGCGGCCACCGCGGTCCGGGCGGCCACCACGGCGCTGGTACGCCCGGCAAGTAGTCCGGCGAGCCCGGCCCCGGCAGGCACCAGCAGGCCGGGGCCGGCCTTGGCCTGTCGTACCCGGGGCAGGCCCGGTCCGCCCTGTCGTGCCGACCCCACGGCCAGGCCAGCCGGGGATCAGCGCGGCCCCGGGAATGGGTTCAGGGCTGCGGGGGCGGGGGCGTGAACACGCCCAGGTGGTTGCCGGCCGGGTCGAGTAGGTGGGCCAACTTGAGACCGCTCGGTGCCGTACGCGCTGGCACCAGCACCCGGCCGCCGGCCGCTTCGGCCTGTCGGCAGGTCTCCGCCACGTCGGCGACTTCGGCGTAGAACACGGCATAGTTCGGCGACGTACCGTCGGTCGCCCGGATCGCCCCACCGATCCCGCTGTCGCCGCCGGCTCCGGTCACGCGGTAGGACCCGCCGTTGGTCGAGCCCTGCTCCTCGAAGGTCCAGCCGAACAGCTCGCCGTAGAACCGCTCCGCGTCCTCGGGCCGGTCGGTGCCGATCTCGAACCAGGTGATGGGCGTGGTGGACCTGGACATCTACTGCCTCCAGAATTTCCGGTGCCGGCCGTTCGGCCGTCGTCTGGAGCAGTCTCGGGGCCGTTGGCGACAGCGTCCTGTCGGTGTTTCCGGATCACCCAGCGGGGTTTTCACGACGACACCCGGGCCGACTGCGCCGCCGACGGGTCTCAGACCAGGCTCAGCGGGCGGACCCGCTCGTGCGGGATGTCGAGATCCGTCAGGCGTAGCTCCCGGGCCACCACGTCGGGCAGCGTCCAGACGCTCCGGATCCGGTCGGTGCGGAAGCACCGCAGCTCGTCGCGCAGACGGCACCAGGCGACCAGGTACCAGTGTCGGGAGTTGCCGAGGTAGCCGAGCGGCTCGACGTCACGGGTCGAGTCGGCGCCGGCGCGGTCGGCGTCGGGCACCACCAGCTCCGCCGGGGCGAGCGCCACCCGACCGTACGCGGTGAGGCTGTGGTGCGACACGCCCCGGTGCCGGGGGCGGGGGTCGGC
>NZ_JBEZGJ010000188.1:0-13743 GCF_040649965.1 Micromonospora sp. NPDC048843 | reverse complement strand
TACTCGGCTTTTGTGAAGTCGGGCTGTCCGTGGAGCCGGGACACCCCGACTTCCGTGAACGCGAGTGGATCGACAGGTCGTGCTGCCGGTGCCGCCACCACCCGGGGTTGCGCCCCGGTGGCACCATCGTTCCGATGAACGTGCGTCGCTTGGCGGCCATCGACATGTACGGCAGCCGAGGAACGGCCCGCCGGCGGTGGATCATCCTGGCCGAGTTCCTCGTCGGTGTGGTTCTCATGGTGACGTGGGGCATCTGGCTGCTGGCGTCGTCGAGCGGCCTCGGCACCCGAGCGATCGGCCTGTGGTTGACCGGCGCAGGTCTCAACTACGCACCGCTGTCCCTGTACGCGCTCGCGCTGATGCGACCCGGTGCCCTCGAAGCCGAACTGGCAGGCGCCGAGATCGACCGGGAGCTGCGCCGGTACACGGTGCTGCAGCTCTGGGTGTTCGTGCCGCTCTCGCTCGTCGTTCTCGCCATCCGCGACGCACTCGCGCGGCGTAAGGCTTGAACGACAACTCTTTGACCACCTGACGAGCCTGTTCGACGCGCCCGTCATCCCACAGGTTTGGCCGACGACAACTTCGAGCACAACCAGCAGGGTCAGGTCCGGTTGCCACTTAGGAGCGAGCCCAGTGAGACCATCGACTCTCGGCGTACTCCTCATAGGGATGGGCACCATCATCGGGGTCCTGCTCGCCAGCACCGTCGGTGAGCGTTATCCAGACGCGTTCGTGGGCGCATCCGCCGTGATCATCATCCTGGGCCTGACTGCCGTGCTCGTGCACGTGCTGCGCCGCCAGCGGCAGCAGAGGGACTGAGGAAACCGCAGACATGCGCAGGGGATCAAGGGGGTTCACGATGCGGCGTCGGCAGGCAACGGGCGCGCTGGTGCTGCTCGCGTTCTTCGTGTTGCTCATCGCGGTGCAGTTCGCCTGGCCGGAGGTGTCACCAGCGCTTCGGTACCTGAGCGGTGGGCTGATCGCGATTGGGCTGCTTGTCGTGGCGGTGGGCTTCGCGGCGAGAGAACGACGGCGTCGCTCTGACGGCTGACGGCTGACGGCCCTCGAATCTCCTGAAGTCGAGGTGCCCAGCAGCCGGGACACACCGACCTCCGTGAAAGCGAGTGGATCCTGCCCGCCGCCGACCTGCGCAGCTCGAACCCGATCGGCGGCCCGACGGCGGCCCAGACGGTCAGGGTCGACGAAAGCCCTGGTAGGCCTGCCAACAGCCCCAGCCGAACGCGGCGAAGCAGGCGACCCGAACCGTCAGCAGGATCGGCAGGCCCAACCGGCCCCGATCGACGAGCCAGTCGTGCAGTCCCCAGAAGAGTGCGGTGAACACGACCGCCGCAACCACTGCGACGGCCAAGCCTGTCACCAGCCGCGCCCAGCGGCGGCTCGGCAGAACCTGAGCCGAGTCGCGGTCGCCGCCGAGTCGGTGCCCCTCGCCGTCGACCCCCGTCATGCCCGGCAGCCTAGCCGTCCCCGGCCAGGGCTGCCCCTGCTGACCAACGGTGTCCGCTGTGGCCACACCGCCCCGCACTCGCAGCAGGACGACACCGCAACTTGCAGACGTAGACCGTCAATGATCGGATGCCGCCATGACGAGGGCCGGTCGGGAATTCTCGACGTCCTACCGAGCCGCCGACGGCAGCGAGCTGCCCCTGCTGGTCTTCGAGCCGGCCGAGGGCACGCCGCCACGCGCCGGCATCGTCCTGTTCCATGGCGGCGCCCTTCGCGAGGGATCGCCGGACGGGCTCGCCCCGCACTGCCGAGCACTGGCATCGCGGGGAATCCTCGCGGTGTCGGCCGGCTACCGGCTGCTCGGTCGTGGCGCCGCGAGCATCGACGACTGCCTCGCTGATGTGCGGCGCGCTGTCGAGCAGTTCGGCCGACTGGCAGCGTCGCGCGGGCTCGACGCGCCGCACCTGGCCTCCGGTGGCAGCTCAGCCGGCGCTCATCTCGCGATGCTCGCGGCGATGACCCCGTCCAGCACGGCACCGGACCTCGGCGTCGCGGCCCTGGTGGCCCTGAACCCTGCCGGACTGGATCTGGGCTCCGTCGAGCCGAACGCGCAGCGCCGCCTCGAACAGGAGGTCGGCATCGCCGGGCGCAGACTGATCGAGTACTCGCTGATCGAGTTCGTGCGGCCGGGCAACCCGCCGACGCAGATCCACCACGGCACTCGCGACGAGATCGAGCCGATCGGCTCGGTGCGGCAGTTCCGGGACGCGATGGTCCGCGCCGGCAACGAGTGCACGCTCCTGGAGTACGCGCACGCCGAGCACGGATTCCACTACCCCGGCACCGGCGGGCACTTCGACGACGTCGTCGACGCCACGGCGCGCTTCCTCCTCGGCCGGACAGCAACGACCTGAACGGCACGTGTCTCAGCTGGGCGGCGGCGGGCACTCCCGCCCGCTGGGCGCCCGACAGGCCACACCCTTCGACCGCGGCGGGACCTCTTCGGGTCCCGCCGCGGTTGCGCATTCCCGGCAGGCGGCGAGGTCGACTCATACTTCTTGCCCCCCACGAGCACGACCTTAAGAAAATTAAGGTCAACTTCTTGGAACTTGAGGATTCTTGAGATACAACTTCAGGTATGACAGAACAGGCCATGGACTGGCAGGACCTGACCAGCCTGACGCGGGGGCAGCCGTTCGTCGTCGAGCGGGTGCGCCTGGCGAGCAACGGCGTCGCGATCGAGGGCGAGTTCGAGCCACCGCAACTGGCTCAGCTCAACGTCGATGACCAGGTCTTCGTCACGGCGTTCGTGCGCTGCCACGGTTCGATCAAGGAGATGGAACGCATCTTCGGGGTGAGCTACCCGACGATCAAGTCACGACTCAACCGGATCACACAGATGCTCGACTTCGTCGAGACCGACCCGGCGCCCCCGCGAGCCGACATCATCGACCGGTTGCGCCGCGGTGAGATCACCGCACAGCAGGCGCTGGCCGAGCTGGACGGCCGCACGTGATGCCGCAGTTGGTGACCGTCAAGGTCAACCGTCCGGACCGCCGGCCCGTCCGCGTCTGGGTTCCGGTGCTCCCCGTGGCGCTCGTGCTCTTCCCGGTCGTGGTCCTGGTCGTGTTGGCGGCGATCGTGGCCTGCGTCGTGTTCCGCATCGGTGTGGTGCGGGCCCTCGGCGCCGCTTGGCGTGTCATCTCCGCGCTACCCGGCGCCCGCTTCGACATCGAGCAGGGCCGCATGGCCGTGTTCGTGGCCATCCGATAAGGAGAGATTCGAATGACCGAACAACGCAAGGACATCCTCGACATGCTGGTCGCCGGCAAGATCACCGCAGAGGAGGCGGAGCAGCTCATCGCCGCACTCGAACGGGACCAGGCACCGGCGACGGTGAGTCACGACGCCCGGCCGAAGGGCAAGGTGAAGTACCTGCGGGTGATGGTGGACGCCACCGACAACGGCGAGCCGTCGCGGGTCAACGTGCGGGTGCCACTGCAACTGCTGCGCGCCGGGGTACGGCTGGCGGCGCTGATCCCGCCGCAGGCCCTGGTCAAGGCCAACGCCTCACTAAGCGACTCTGGCGTGCCGATCGACCTGACGCAGCTCAAGCCCGAGCAGTTGGAGGCGCTCGTGGAGCACCTCGACGAGGTCACAGTGGAGGTGGATTCACCCGATGCCACAGTGCGGGTCTTCTGCGAGTAGGCGCCGTCTGATGGGACGGGCCCTCGAGAGGGTGCTGGAACACCCTCCCGAGGCTGCGCCCGCCGCAGCAGAGCACAGGTGAACTGCCAACCTGAAGTTTAGCCACTCACCAGCAGCAGCGGAGGGACCACTCGGACGGGTGGTCCCTCCGCGCCGTCCCGCCGCTGGTCGTCGCGATCCTCCGGCGCGACTTCGGCTAGAGACCGCCCGACGCGCGGCCTTGCCCGCCTGGCTCCACACCTACAACAATCACCGCCACCACACCGCACTCGGCGGCCCACCCGCCAGCCGCGTCCCCAACCTCTCTGGACAGAACACCTAGACCAGCACCCCGGGAACAGGATCAGGGTTGACCGGGATTGGCGCGCCGGAGCGCTCGGTCACCTGAGCTGGCTGCTGCCCCGCAGCTCTGGTGTACGGATGGACGGGCAGCGTCGCGCCGAACCGCGCGAGTACGTTCTGGATGGGGTTGAAGCACATCTTCCCATTGGACTTCGCGATGGCAATTCCCACCGCCCACACGTGGCCAGCCCCGTCGGACTGCCACACCGGCCCTCCGCTGTCCCCGCCATCCACCGTCGCAGTGGTGCACAGCAGGTAGTCACGCACACCGTCAGGGTAGGTGACGGTTCTCCACTCGGTGATTCTCCCTTCCGTCCAGCCCGTCCTCCGACCCATCTTGCCGACCAACATGCCGGGACTGAGGGCACTGTTGTTGAAGTAGCCCACGACCCTGCCTGGGCTGCGTCCGCTCACCGGATCCACAACGATTTGTGTGGCGTCGTCCCCGGCGTCCATGCGAATCAGTGCTCCATCGAAGGAGTTCGTTGTGTATATGTCACCGACTCGGTCGTTGCGGATCACCGTGCCGTATCGGCGATCGCTGCCGTACACGATGTCCCCGGTCCGGCCGTAACCCCAGCAGTGCCCTGCGGAGACCAGAAACATCCCACTCGACCCACGGACCGCGTAGCCGCCTGTGCAAGACCCCGGCGTGGTGCCCGGGGCATTGGGGTACATCGGATCACCAGGCCGATAGAGATAACCGGCCGCCTGCACCGGCGCCGCTCCCAGCAGCACCCCCACACAGATGATTGTCAGCGCCGCGATAGACGCTCTAAAAAGTCGCACCGCTACTCCGAACGTAAGGAATCGGCAAAGCTCGGCTTATGACGGCGCAGCCCGCATAAGCCGATGTATAGGACGGACACCAGCATCACCGGGCGGGAACATCGAGTCAAGCACATGTTCATGCTGCTGACCCGACAGTCAGAATCGCTCTGAACTCTGCCCTCGCGGCAGTCTCGGTCCGCTCTTCGTGCTGGGCCGTGTATTCAAAGGTTCACCACAGCATCGCGGCGGACGGAGGACGCCCTTCGATCGCTGCCCTACAGTCGTCGGCACTGTCGACGGAAGGAACCTCATGAACGAGAACGACCAGACGATGTTTCGTACGTCCGCCCGCCTCACCTTCGTGTTCATGCTGCTGATGGGCTTGCTGGCCTGGGTTCTCGTCCAAGCCGTGCTGGCACTCATCGCGGGGCGGTCGGCGGCCGACTACACGAGCATCGCCGTTTCGGGCGTCCTCTACGCCGTCGTCTTCAGCGCTCTCTCGCTTGTGCTGCATCGCAGGAACTGGTCATCGGTCGACGTCACCGGGCCGGCACTGGCGCTCGCCGAGAAGGGGCGAACGGCCGTCCTCCCGTGGCAGGCGATCCAGTCGGCGACGGTCCGCCGTCCTGGCCCGTTCGCCGTTCTTGAGGTCATCCTGCGCCCAGAAGCGGTCGCGCCATCCGCCACGACGCTTCGTCCTGGGATTCGCGCCGGTCAGCCTGTCTACACGATCAACGTCGGACTGCTTCGGCCGGCGACGGGCGTCCTGCGTACCGCACTCGCCCGTCACCTGCCACAGGTCGCCGACCGCTCCTGACCTGCGCTCGCGAAGTCACTGCGGCTACCGAAGACGGCTCACCCGCCGAGCGGCTCGTCAGCTCTTGGCCTTGCTGCGACGAGCCCGCCCACGGGGCTTGTCGTCGCCGCCGGCGAGCCGGGTGAAGGTGAGCATGTTCGCCAACGCCACGGCGACGATCGCGACGCCGACCTGGATCGCGAGCACTACCCAGTCCCAGCGCAGCACCCACACCTCCACGCCGGCTCCGTCGTCGATGTCGAGCGCTCTGGCGACCACCGTGCCCAGCACGGCCGAGCCGACGCCGATGACGAACGTGGCGAAGAAGCCGATCCGTTGCCGCCCCGGCAGGATGAGCCGGCCGAGCAGGCCGACGAGGGCACCGATGAGCACCGCGCCGAGATAACCAGTTACCAGCATTGCTGTCTCTCCCCTCCAGCAGTGCCGAGGTACATGCCCGAATCTCACGTTCCCGGAAACCCCACCCCGGCCTCGACCGGTCGCGGAATGGTGTCGAAGCGACGCCATCGGGCACGTCGATGGGGGTCGCTCGGGGGGATCCGCGTCGTCCGCAGCGCTCGTGTTGGGCCCACTCGGCAGGATGGGTAGCCTGCCGGCATGGCAAAGGTCGTCACGTACCTGGAGATGAACAACGCCACGGAGGTCGAAGCCGAGTAGTTGTCGGCTCAGGCCGAAGCGAACCGGCGGTACGACCGCGGTACGACGGAGCGGCCCTCGTCGTCAACGCACCACGCGAGTTGCCGAGCGCGAGCCGACGGCGGTGTCTCACCACAAGGGCTGAGCGGCGTCTCGTCATGGCTGCGAGGGCTACGATCGACCGTGCGATTCGTGGGCTCGGAGTTGGGTGAGGCCGCAGCCTGGGAGGCTGCCTTCCCGCGTCGTCTCGGTGATGACGTGCGGAGGGCGTTGGCAGTCCTACCGTCGGTGCCGCCCGCGCGGACGTCGTCGTTCCGTGTGCTGGTCGAGGGCGAGCCGGTCCTGATTCCATCGCGGATCTACTCCGACGAGCCGCCCGTCGCCGCGGAGGCGACGCTGTCCGCCACCCAGCGTGCGGTGCTGGACTGCCTGTACACCCGCCACCACGATGGCCGGGTCCGGCAGCGGCGGTTGGAGCGGGTGGTCGGCGCGATCCAACAGTGGGTGGCGCCGTTCGTGGTGCAGTTGGTGGGCGAGTACGTGGACGAGATTCTGCTGGTCATCGAGCGAGTACTCACGCCGGAGCTGGTTGTGCCACACAGCCCGGTGGCCGCCGTCTACGGGCGGTGTGCCGCCGAGAACCCCGCGTTCATGGCGCTCACCGGCCAGCGGGTTGTCAGCTACTGGGACTGCTACCACCGTCGGCGCTACCCCACGCTCAACGACTACCCAGGGCACGCCGTGCTGGCAGCGCTGCGGACGGCGGCACAGCGAGCCGGCGAGGAGGCACCGCCCGCCGGCTGCCACCTGGCGGACCTCGACGTGCCGATCGTGAACACGCCGCAGGCAGCCATGCACCACGGCGGCGCGGCCTCGATCGACGCTCAGCCACGGAAGGCCTGACCAGTGCATCAGTTCCGGGCGGTGATATTCGACTGGCGAGGCACGCTCGTCACCACGCTGTCGTCGCAGGACTGGGTGCACGCGGCGTTACGGCTCCTCGGGCGCGACGATCGGCCGGAAGCGGTCGCCGGCGTGTTGGCAGCCATCACCGAGGCGGCCGGACAACCGGATCGCCTGGCGGCCCCGGGGGTGGACCGGGATGCCGCGGTGCACCGGGCGACGTACCACGGCGTCTTCACCGCGGCCGGCCTCGACGTCGACCTGGCAGATGCCCTGTACGCCGTGGAGTCCGATGCCGCGTACAACGAGTTCGCCGTCGACGTGGCTCCGGTACTGCGCGCGATCTCCACACACGGCCTGCGCATCGCAGTGGTCAGCGACATCCACTTCGACGTGCGCCCGGCGTTCGTTGCTGCGGGTATCGCCGACCTCATCTCGGTTTTCGTGCTGTCCTACGAGCACGGTGTGCAGAAACCCGATCCGGAGATCTTCCAGCACGCCCTCGACCGACTCGGTGCGCTGCCGACGGAGACGCTGATGGTCGGCGACCGGTACGAGTACGACGGCGCCGCCCTGGACGTCGGCATGACGACGCTGCTGCTGCCGCCGCTGAACGACGTCCGTCACGAGCGGCTCGGCCTGGCCGCCCGGCTGCTCGGCGTACCCCTCGGCGACGCACCCCCGCCGCCCGGCCCAGAGTGACGCCCCGGCGTAGCCGGAGCCAGGGCCACCGCGCGCAGCACGCCGATGATCAGGCCGCGGGCGTGTCGGCTCGGTCCACTACGCTGGCGGAACTTTCACACGTGAACGAAGGACGCACATGGCCCGCCCCTACAGTCCCGGACCGAAGCTGTTCGTCTTCGCTGCCGGTGATGGCAACGACCAACACGTCTCGGTGAGCGACCCCCAGGAGGCGTACGTAGCGTTCTCTGCGTTCTTCCGGGGTCGAGAGTCCGACACTTACACCATCACTGACGAAGCGGCGAAGCAGAGTTTGGTGCTCAGGCCCCGTCGGGGTGTGATCTCCCGAATCGAGGATGCTGATCAACCTCGGTCGGAACACCTCCAGGTCGACAGGGGCAACCGCTACCTTCCGAGCGCGATGCTGTTCTTCGAGAACGGATACGCCGGCCTCGACTACTTCGGCCAGTGGTTCCCTGAACTCTCCGACCTCGACGCGTCACCGGAGACCCGCGGTGCCGCCCGCGCCGCCACGTTCACGACGGAAGCAGCGGCAATCGAAGAAGTCGGCCGGATCTGGGCGGATTCGGGAATCGTCGACCCGAGCGATACGTACTACGTCTTCTTCGACTCACATGATGTCGACGATGATCGGGCCGAACGAGCCGAACTGCTCCAGTTGATCGAATTCCTCGGTCTCGAACGGGTCGACGCCCCGGCCGAGGCCGCCGGGGGCGAAGTCTGGGTGCGCACCGACCCACGCCTCGCAGTCGAATGTGCACGGTGGGCGTGAACAGATGACAGACATCGTTTTCACGCGTAGCGGCTGGATCCCGAAGGTGATCCGCGAGGACGGCGAGCTGAAGCTGATGCTCGCCGCCGGGGCCGACGCCAACCACGAGCCTCGCACGTTCACGTTCCCGATCGGGGACGCCCACCTCGCGGTGATCCGGGAGGACCTGGCCAGGCACCTGCTGCTGTGGAGTGCGGTCCTTCCGCTGTGCGACGCCGCCGGAACCCGGGGCCAGCTCGACGAGAACGCTGCCGTCGCGCTCTTGGACCCGATCCTGCTTTCCCCGCCCTCGGATGTTGACGCGCTCTTTCGGCGCATCCGGTGGGACAGGCATCGTCTCGTCGCCCATGGCGCCGACATCGAGCTACTGGAGCGCGGTCAGGTCTGCGAGGCGATGCGCACGGCGACGGAGAGGTCGAACGCGAAACGTGCCCAGGAGTATCACGCTAACCGCCGTCGCGCCGAGCGCGGAGTAGTCCTCGGGCCACTCGACACTGAGATTCTGCGGTACACGGGCCAGTATCTGCACGGCGCGACGGTTCCGAGGCGGAACCCCGATGCCGTCGACCCCGCACTGCTGCCCCAGGTCATGCGTGTGATCGCCACCGCGGAGCAGACGTGCGCCGGAATGCGGATCGGCCTCGATCCGCGGCGGGGAAAACGGGCCACCGACAAGCGCGACTGGGATCGGATGGCGGCGACTGTCGACGAGGCAGTGCGCCGCGCGTACCCCGAACTGGCTGATGACGCGGTGCGGACGGTGAGCTTTCTGATGTGCTCGGAGGCCGCGGACCGCTCCAAGAGCACCCCGGTGGAAGACGACGACGAGGCCGCCGGCGACCACGGTAAGACGGCCCTGTCGTTCACCGATGACAAGGGCGGCGAGAAGAAATGGGTACGGGACGGGCCGCGCACCGCCTCCGCCGAGTTCTGGGAGTTCGTCGCCGATCGCTCTGCCGGGAACAACGAAGTGTTCACCATCGAGGACGAGGAGATGGGCGAGGGGATCCAACTCCACTTCTACGCGGACTCCATCGCCAGGATCACGACGGTGCGACACGGGGAAGACGGGTCGGACCCGGAGTACCAGGTCGAGTACAGCCTGGTCGACGGGATCGGCGGGTACCGGAAGCTGGTGAGCGCCTTCGTCCGCGGCGGCTGCGTCGCACTCGAACAACACGGTCCCTGGATGTCGGACGTCGCCGAGTTCGAGCGCGCGCGTCGTCGGCGCGACGCCCGGTAGTCCCAGAGGGAGGCCGGTGCCGAGGCCAGCGGCCGTCAGCGGGGAGGCCGACCAGCGTTAGCGACATCCACCAGGTACGCGCCCCGATACTCAGCTCGCAACCGCCGCGTGGGAGGCCGTCGCGCCGCCGATGTTAGGTTCGCTGGCATGACCGGGCAGATCACGGCCGCGCAGTTCCACGCGGCCGACGGTGTCGAGGACTGGCGCTGCCTCTACCACCTGGTCTCGGCCTACTTCCCGACCGGCTCGCTGTCCAAGGGCATCGCGCTCGTCGATGAGATTGGCCGGCTAACCGACGAGGCCCAGCAGCAATACCTCATCGTCGACCTGCGCGGCAGCGGCGTCACGGTGAGCCTGAATCGGCGCGACATTCCGTTGGCCCGGCGCATCTCGGCCGCCGCCAAGGAGCTGGGCCTCCCCGCCGACCCGACCGCCGTACAACTCATCAACGTCACCCTTGACGCACTCGTCGGCGCGGACGTGCTGCCGTTCTGGCGGGCGCTGCTCGGCTATGGGCAGATTGGCGACGACTACCTGTTCGACCCGTCGCGCCGCGGCCCGGGCTTCGGCTTGCAACCGTCGGACGAGGCGCGCCCACAGCGCAACCGCATGCACCTCGACATAGCTGTCCCGCACGATCAGGCAGAGGCTCGCATCGCCGCCGCCCTGGCCGCCGGCGGCACCCTGGTCTCCGACGCGCACGCACCCAGGTGGTGGGTCCTGGCCGACGCCGAGGGCAACGAGGCGTGCGTCGCCACCTGGGTCGGCCGCGAATAGCAGGACAACGGGCTCTCACCTGGTGAGGCCGACAAGCGTCGCCAGTCGCGCCACACCGGCCGGCGCCGGCTGCGCGCGGGCAACATCGGCAATCACGGTACGCGCCAACGCCCGCCCACCGACCACCCCGGCGCGGGCTCATCTGGGCGCCCCTCACCAAACCCGGGCGGACCCTCAGCGACAACCCGGGAAACGCCGGACAGGATCGAGATTCGAGCTGGCTCGAATGTCTCGGCTGCGCCGCTATCCCCGGGGTTGACTGACGCCGTCCACACCGGTGCCACCAGCACGATCACTCAGCTCCGGCAGAAGGATCCCCCAGCTAAGGAGACTCATGAAGCGACAAATCCTGGCGTTCTTCGGTGCGTTGGCGCTGGCTGCCGGCGGGCTCCTGGCCGTGGCCAGCCCGGCCCAGGCGGCGACGTCGCGCAACGGCGTGTGCGAGAGCGGCGAACTGTGCATGTGGCAGCACAGCGACCTGCGCGGCGGTCGCTACGACACCCTCTCGACCACTGCGAACTTCAATCAATGGTCGTTCGTGGCTGCCTGCACCTCGGGCTGCGTGCTGCACGACAACGTCAGCTCGCTGCGCAACTACGACCCGGTGAATCCGGTCCGCCTCTTCGAGCACGAGAACTACCGGGGCCTCTACTTCTGGCGGCAGAAGGCCAACAGCGGCCAGTCCGACGAGGCCCTGAACCTCACGCTGGACCGCGACCAGAACGGGAACCACTGGGACAACCGATTCGACTCGTTCTGCTTTGTCTGGACCGGCCAGCCGCAGACCCGCTGCCGCCCCTAGGACCGCATCGAGGGGCTCGCGTCGGCCGCGAAACAGCGGGCAACGCGGGCCCCTCAAGCCTGAGCGAGGTCTTCATGCCCATGATCCGTAGCCAATTCGCGGCCCTGGTGCTGGCCTGTCTGACCGTCGCTGCCGGGACCGCCTGTGAACCGAGCGGGCCCGCGCAACGGCCCGCCGGGCCGTCGCCGGTGGCGACCATGAGCCTTCCGTTGGACCGACTGTTTCCGTCCGGGGACGAGGATCTGCTTCTCCAGCGGGCCGAGGCGAAACTTGTCGTGGCCTGCATGCGCCGGCTCGGCATCTCCTACCGGCCGCCGGAACCGCACCACACCGACCCGGCTGCCACCCGGGACGGGTTGTACGGGCTGGTGGAGCACGACCAGGCGCAGCGCCTCGGCTACCACGCCGCACCCGGCGGTGAGGCGGCTGAGGACAAGCCTCCACCGCCTCCGGAAAGGACAGCGGTGGCCCTCAGCGGCACCCGGTTCGGCACCGACGGACCCGAGCCGGCCGGCGGCCGGATCCCTCAGGGCGGCTGCCTCGGCGAGGCGAACCGGCGACTGACCGAGGGCGCACCACCGGTCAGCGAGACGCTCCTGTACGACATGGCCCTGCGGGCCGGCCAACAGGCAGAGCAGGACGCGCGCGTTCAGGCCGGGTTCCGGGCCTGGTCGACGTGCATGGCCGGCAAGGGGTTCACCTACGCCGACCCGTGGCAGGCCAACGACGACCCGAGGTGGAGCACCGACCATCCCAGCGACGTGGAGCGCCGGACCGCGGTAGCCGACGTAGCGTGCAAGGACAGCACGGATCTCGTGACGATCTGGCAAGCCGCAATGGTGGAGCACCAACAGCGCACGATCGCGACCCGCTCCGCCGACATCGAACGCTACGAGCAGGCCAAGAGCGCCCGGCTCGCCAACGGCCGACGCGTGCTGGCGACGAGGTGAGGCCAGCCGCGACCGGCGGGTAGGGCGGTCAGCGGGTCAGGCCGACCAGGTTGGCCAGTCGCGCCACACCGGCCGGCGCCGGGTGACCCCGGGCAACATCGGCGATCACGGTACGCGCCAGCGGCCGGCACCGGACCTCAGCCGGCGCGACGCTGTCCGCGTCGACGAGCGCGCGAGCAGCGCCGCGCACGTCACCCACCTGGAGGTACGCCCGCGTGACATCAACCAAATACGCGCCCCGATACTCGGCCGGCAACCGCCGCCACGCCTCCCGCCGCACCACTGTCGAATGCCTTTGGAGCGCCTCGACGGCTTGACCCCGTTGCGCCGTCACCAGCACCCGCGCCAGCTCGACGGCGATCGGCCCGAAGCTGGTGCGGTGCACATCGTCGTACCCCCTCAGCCCAGCGGC
Source organism: Micromonospora sp. NPDC048843 (assembly GCF_040649965.1). Classification (NCBI taxonomy): domain Bacteria; kingdom Bacillati; phylum Actinomycetota; class Actinomycetes; order Micromonosporales; family Micromonosporaceae; genus Micromonospora; species Micromonospora sp. NPDC048843. The sequence goes on along the minus strand of NZ_JBEZGJ010000188.1, from coordinate 944 downwards.
GATCCCCGCGGCCCGGTCGATCAGCTCGTCGGCGCGGTGTGTGTCGCCGCAGCCGACTGCGGCCAGGGCGGCCTGGAGCAGCAGCGTCCCACCCACAGCCCACTCCCCCGCCGACCGCTGCGGACCGGAGGTGATGCGGTTCGCGGCGGCGAGCGTCGCGGCCAGGGCCAGGCGGTCGCGGCCCGACGCACGCAGCGCCTGGGCTACCGAGATGGCCGCCGTCGCCGCCAGTATCGGGTCGTCGCCGGCAGCGGACATCGCCCGGTCGGCGGCCAACCAGCCGAGGTTGGCCTCGCCGAGCTTCACCAGCAGCGACGAGGTGATCCGGTACGCCTCCACCAGCAACTCCGGTGTCTGCGCGCCCTGGGTGGTGTCGAGCAGACCCGGCAGGACTCGCACCAACTGGGCGTAGTGCGCGTGCTGGTAGCTCAGCCAGGCGTACCCGACCTGCCTCCTTACTTCTTCTGTCGTCTGCTCTTGGGCTTGCAGGGTGTCGTAGCGGGCGAGCGCGGCCCGGATGTCGTCCACCCCGTCCGGCGTGCCGGCAGGCGTTGGCCGCTGCTGACCGAGCAGCACCTCCGGGTCGACCCGCAGCACGTGGGCCAACTCCTGGATCACCGAGTACCGGTCCAGGGCGCGCACACCCCGCTCCACCTTGTCCACCCAGCTCTTCGACCTGCGTAGCCGATCGGCGAGCATCTGCTGCGTCATCGACCGCCGCACCCGCCAACGGGCGACGCGGCGACCGATCGGGAGGTCATCGTTGGTCACGCCGCCACCGCCGGTCCGGGACCGCACGGGTCGTGTCGTCGACGGGTACGCGTTCCGCCTCGGCCTGCGCCAGAAGGCGCTGCTTGGCAGCCTCCCGCTCGGCCGCCTCACCCGTGTTCTCCGGAGCGTTGTCGTCCCGACCGCTCATCCCCCGCCTCCTCCGGTAGAGGCCC
>NZ_JBEZGJ010000187.1:0-13924 GCF_040649965.1 Micromonospora sp. NPDC048843 | reverse complement strand
CGAGTCGTCTAACGCCACGGCGGCATGTCGCGGCCGGAAGCCGGCCATCATCCGCTAGCGGCGCGTCTCCGACATGGCGGGTGGCGCGGTACTAGGCGCGCCTGGCCCACTGCTGGTTGGCGCCGCCGTGGCAGGCCCAGAGGTGAAGCTGCGTCCCGTTGGCCGTGCCGGAGGCGATGGCGTCGAGGCACAGCCCGGACTGGGCGCTGGTGATGGTGCCGTTGGAGTTCAGGTTCCACTGTTGGTTGGCCTGGCCGTTGCAGTCCCAGATGAGGACCGCTGTGCCGTTGCTGGTGCCCGCGCCACTGGCGTCCAGGCACTTGTTGCCGTAGACGGTCAGGGTGCGGTTGGCGGTGTGGGTCCAGCGCTGGTTGGTGCCACCGTGACAGTCCCACAGTTGCGGGCGGGCGCCGTTGGCGGTGCTGGAGTTGGGGATGTCGATACAGCGGCCGGACGGGCTCCCCACGATCTGCACGTTCTGCTGGCCGGGCGGCGGGGTCGTCGGCGGGGGAGTGGTGGGCGGCACGTCCGACCCGAACTGGGTGAAGAACCGCCACACCTCCTGCTTGACCCAGCTTCGCGCGCCGCTCTCACAGCCGGCGCACCCGTCCACCGGGCCCTGCTGGTGGCCGCCGTCGAACGCTGCCCAGAGCACCGGGTATCCGGGCTGGCAGGAGTACGCGGTGGTGATGTGGGTCAGGCTGCCTGCCCTCGGCTCGGGCGGGCTCTGTGCGGCACATCCGTTGTTGCGGACGAACCTGTCGCGCAGCGACCGTCCACTGGGAATGTTGTCGTTGATGCCGTGAATGCCCAGGTACGCCACGGGCTGGGTGCCGCCGCTGCATCCGCTGATCGCCCCCGGCGCCGCGATTGCCGCGACCGCCCGGAACACCGTCGGCCGGGAACACGCCAACGAGTAGCTCATCGCGCCGCCGTAGCTGAACCCGACCGAGAAGCGTTGGGTGGTGTCGACGCAGAGAGCGTTGTCGATCATGCGGATCATGTCGTCGGTGAAGGTGACGTCCTCACCGTTGGAGTTTCCCCAACCGTTGTTGAGGCCCTGCGGGGCGACGAAGATGGTGCTGTTGTTCGACTGCGAGAGCATGCCGTAGTAGGCCCACGAGGCTCCGTCAGAGCCCCCGCCCGCGACCTGGCTGGCGGTGCCGCCCAACCAGTGGAACCCGAAGGCCAGCCGGTGGGCGTAGGTGTTGTTGTAGTTGTCCGGCAGCCGAAGGATGAAGCTGCGGCTTTTTCCGCTGCTCTGGATGGTGTGGGTGCCGCTGTTCAGCCCGGGCGCCTTGCCGCAGCCGGCAGTGGTGGCCGCGGCCGCCGGTGCGACGGTCGTGAGGACGTACGTTCCGACGGCGATCAGAACCATGACCGCCATGGCTGCCCCCAGCCAGGGGGCGGAGAGTTTGCGAAGTGGCACTGTTGAGCCTCCTTGTGGGTGGTTGAACATCCGTTGGGCCGGTCCCCTCTGCGGGAACCTCGCCGGGCTCAGCTCCGGCTCCATCGTTGGTTGGCCGCGCCGGTGCAGTCCCAGATCTGGACGCGCGTGCCGTTGGCCGTGCCGTTGCCGACCATGTCCAGGCACCGGCCCGAACCAACTCCGGTGATCGAGCCGTCGGTGTTGAGCCGCCACTTCTGGTTGGACTGGCCGTTGCAGTCCCAAATGATCACCGAGCTGCCGTTCGCGGTGCCGGCGCCGTTGACGTCGAGGCACTTGCCACTGAAGACGCGCAGTTCCTGGGCGGCGGTCGAGGTCCAGCTCTGGTTGCTCTGGCCGTGACAGTCCCAGATGATCGCCGCCGCGCCGTTGGTCTGCGAGGCGCCGTTGACGTCGAGGCACCGTCCGGAGGACGTGCTGCGCAGGGCCGACGTGCCGCTCGGTGGCGGGGTGGTCGGTGGTGGCGTCGTCGGGTCGGTGCTGCCACCGAACTGGGTGAAGAACCTCCACACCTCACCCTTGGTCCAGGTCCTGGCGCCGCTGTCCCCGCCGCCGTCCACCGGTCCGGGCGTGTGCCCGCCGTCGAAGGCGGCCCAGACCACCGGATAGCCGGACCGGCAGCCGGAGTAGGTGGTGGTGATGTGGGTCAGGCTGCCCGCCCTCGGCTCGGGTGGGCTCTGTGCGGTGCACCCGTTGTTCCGCACGAACGTGTCGCGCAGGGACCGTCCGGCGGCGACGTTGAGCACCGAGTCTCCGATGCCATGGATCCCCATGTACGCGACCGGCTGGGTGCCGCCGCCGCACCCGCTGAGCTGCCCCCCGGAGTAGACGGCGACAGCGCGGAAGACGCTTGGCCGGGAGCAGGCCAGCGAGTAGCTCATGCCGCCGCCGTAGCTGAAGCCGAGGGCGAAGCGTTGCGTGGTCTCGACGCAGAGGTCTGCCTCGATCACCCTGATCATGTCGTCGACGAAGGTGACGTCCTGGCCACCGGGGTTGGCCCAGCCGTTGCCGTTGCCCTGGGGGGCGACGAAGATGGTGCTGTTGTTCGCCTGCTGCCGCAGCCCGTAGTAGGACCAGGCCGCCCCGTCGGACCCGCCGCCGTCGACGTCGTTCGCGGTGCCGCCGTTCCAGTGGAATCCGAAGATCAAGCGGTAGGCGTGGTTCCTGTCGTAGTTGTCAGGAATCCTCAGGATGAAACTACGGTTCTGGCCACTGCTCTGGATGGACCGTTGCCCGCTGGTCAACGTGGGCGCCTTGCCGCACCCGGCGGTCGCTGCGGCCGCTCCGATGTCCGCGGCCGACGCGGTGGTGCTCGCACCACCGGCCAGTGCCCCCGCGCTCACTGTCACGACGACGGCCGCCGCCGTCGCAAGCAGTCCAAGGATGGGTCTACGTCTTGTCATGAAGGGGCTCCCGCCACTCGGCACGGACTTGTTGAAAGCGGTCCACGGCAACCCGTACGCCGCCACGACGCGCCGCCGAGGGCCACCCTCGTCGACTACGTTCGACGCGGACGAACTCCAGAAGACGCGATGTGCCGGCGGCGCCCGGCCGGTCGTCGACGCAGGTTTCCGCCACTGGTCTCGCCGCCCACGCAGGACCAGTCGGTCGTCGAATCGACTGTGGCCACACCGTGTGCCCGAACACCACGCGACCGTTCGCCCGACGGTGCCTGAGCACCTGACTCGGCGTCGAATCGATTCGCTCCGACGCTAGATCGCGCAGTGAAAGATGTCAATGCTATGTCCGGCAGGTTGCGACTCCGGGTGGGCCGCTCAGGCCCTCGTGAGATCTGCCGCACCGAAGGAGACCGCGAACCGCTTGCACCAGATGGAGACGCTGCGGAAGTCGCCCGGCTCCACCGACGCCGGTAGCTCGTACACCTGGTTGCCCCTGTTGCCCTTGAGCTTCGCCAGCTCGACCCATTCACCGTCGTCGAACACCCGCCAGCCGGCCGTGCCCCGGATGACCGGCTGGTCGGTCAGCCACACCCGCAGGTCCGGACCGTTGGACGTGTTCAGGTCCCGGATGACGAGCTGGTGACGCCCGTCGGCGAGCCGATGGATCTCGGCACTGCCGGTCGTCCGGTGCTCATGGGTGACGAACTCGCCGGCGGTCAGGATCTCGTTCGCCGCTGGGGTGGGCGCCGAGGTCGCGGGGGCCGGCGTCGAGGACTCCGCGGTCGAGGACTCCGGGGTCGCGGACGCCGGGATCGGCGCCGCCGATGTCGTCCCTACGCGGGGAATCGCTTCGTCGACGTAGGTGTCGGTGAACAGCTTCCACGGCTGGAACCAGTAGAGGCCGAGCATCGCCACGACGACAGCGGCTGCGAGACCGGCTCGGACCACCGGCGACCGGAACATCCGTTTTCTCACCCTCGCAGCGTACGACCGCAATCGCCGTCGAACTGTTCGCGAACCCTTTCGGAACTCTTACGACACTCACCGCCCGGTATCTGCCAGCGCCTGTCCGCACGGGCAGGTCCCCTGGTCCTCCGGCAACGTCTGCACTGCGTCGCCGAGAAGGAGCCGCAGGCGATCGATGTTGCGGGCGAAGACAGTGAACACCTCCTGCTGGGTCACGCCCTGACCAACCTCGACGCCCGAGTCGAGGTCGGTCACCAGCGACAGCGCGGTGTAACACAGTGCCAGTTCGCGGGCCAACACCGCCTCCGGGTGGCCGGTCATGCCGACGACCGACCAGCCCTGCTGGCCGTACCACAGCGATTCGGCGCGGGTGGAGAACCGGGGCCCTTCGATGACGACCATGGTCCCGCCGTCGACCGGCTGCCAACCGGCCGATCGGGCGGCGTCGAGGACGGTGGCCCGTCCGACCGGACAGTAGGGGTCGGCGAAGGGCACATGAACGACCTGGGTGGGCTTCCCGTCCGCGCGTGGCTGCCCGTCGTAGTAGGTCTGCTCCCGGCCGCTGGTCCGATCGACCAGTTGGTCCGGTACGACGAGCGTCCCCGGGCCCAGTTCCGGTCGCAGGCCACCCACGGCACCCGGTGCGAGCACCTGGCGAACGCCGAGCGCGCGTAGCGCCCACAGGTTGGCCCGGTAGTTGATCCGGTGTGGAGGGAGAGTGTGCCGGCGCCCGTGGCGCGGCAGGAACACCACCGGCCGCCCGGCGACACTCCCGACGGCCAGTGTGTCGCTCGGCGGTCCGTACGGTGTGTCGACGGTGACCTCGGCGACGTCGTCGAGAAACTCGTAGAACCCCGATCCGCCGATCACGGCGACCGGCGGGCGATTGGTCGTGCTGGCGTGTCCTGCTGACATGTGTAACCCCTCCTGGGCGAACAGTGAAAAGCGGCTGGGGGTCGACTCAGCGACGGTCGGCCCGTCGGTTCGCGACGCGTCGGTCGACAGTGGTGGCGACGACCAGGACGACCACTATCGCGGCCCAGAGGACAGCCAGCCCGACAGTGAGCCCCAGCGGGTAGTCACGGTCCGGTAGGCCCGGATTTGGAGGCGCCGAGGGTGGTCGCCACAGCAGGGGCACCGCGATCAGCACCAACGTGGCACTGGCCAGCAGACCCGCGGTGATCCAAGCCAGGCGCAACCGGTTCGTCACCAGTCGACCGAGCGCCAAACCGACCAGTCCGACCAGCGGTGCCACCAGGACGTCGTGCAGCACCGGGCCGCCGATCAGCCACGGCAGGGCGGTGCCGAACTGGGGGAGGAGCAACCAACCGCCGTACGCGGTGGCCGCGACGCCGACCACGAACAGGAGCAGTCGCGCGGTTCTCACCGCAGCACCTCCAGCCGGGCCACCCACTTGGTCTGCAGGACGCCCGGCCGGCTCGGCGCGATGAGTCGGCAGGGGAAACCGTGGTCGGGAGACAGCTGCTCGCCGTTGATCCGCAGGGCGAGCAGGGTCAGCGGGTCGCGGGCATGGGCCGCAGGAAGTGTGCTGGCCGCGTACAGGCCGTCGGTCTCCAGTGAGGTGACCCGAACCGGTCGGCCGGTCGGCGCGCCGGCCCAGCGGAGCAGCTGAACGACGGGCACGCCGGTCCAGTGGGCCGAGGCACTCCAGCCCTCGACGCAGGCGATCGGCAGTTCTGCCGTCCGTTGCGGCAGGGCCGCCAGGTCGGCCAGGGAAAGGCTGCCTCGCCCGCCCGACCAGACGACCTCCAGACGCCAGTCCGGGGGAACGACGATGCGCGCGGCAGCCGCCGTGCGGTTGATCGGTACGCCCTGCGGCCCGGACGCGGAACGCCACGCCAGCGGTGACACCCGACGTAGCCACGGCACGGTTACCCCGGCGGTGGCCAGCACGGCGATGCCGGCGACGCCCGCCGAGGTACGTAGGAACGCCCGTCGTCCGGACGAGTCCCGATCGTCAGGCCCCGGTGTCGCAGCCGGCACCGCTCTGCGGCGCCGCAGTGGCGTGCCCAGCGCCGCGCGGGCGACCGGGAGCTTCACCGCGACGTGCAGCAGCATCGCCCCGACCACCAGCCAGGCGACCGCGTAGTGCGCCGTCGGGAAGAAGAACCCCCACGGGTACGACTGGGCGACGTTGAACAGACCCGTGACCAGTTCGAAGAACGCGCCGCAGACCAGCACCAGGACGGAGACCCGTTCGAGGGCATGGGCGGACAACCGGATCGGCTGACGCAATGGCGGACGGGCAAACAGCCGGGGGTAGACGCTCCACAGCTTGGCCAGCAGCAACGGGATCGCCGCGACACCGGAGAGCACGTGAACGCCCTGGGTGACCCGGTACAGGTTGACCGGCCGGGTCGGCCAGGTGAACCAGCCCGGCGGGTGCTGGATGTAGTGACTGAGCAGCCCGGTGCCGAAACACAGCCCGAACGCCACCCCGAGCCAGAGGCCGAGCCGGGCGGTGACCAGCGGTGAGTGCGAGGGTGCTGTGAAGTCCTCGGGGGCGGGGACGCGTGGCCGGCGGATCATGAGCGGGCCAACTCGGCGAACCAGCGTGGACCGAACCGGAAACTGTCGACGACGCGCAGGCCGGCAGCGGTGGCGGCACGGGCCACCGCCTCCGCCCCGACCCGCGCCCAGCGGAACACCGGCCCCCGCAGCTCCCGATCGCCGGACGATCCGGACGCTACGTACGCCTGTCCCTGCCACAGCCCGGCCCCCGGGGGCTCCACCTCGACCAGCAGCGTTCCGTCGGCCGCGATCAGGGTGCCGCACCGGCGCAGCAGGCGGACCGGGTCGCCACCGATGCCGATGTTGCCGTCGACGAGCAGGGCGTGCGCCCACCTTCCCTCACCGGGAAGGGGTTCGAAGACGTCGCGTCGTAGAGCCACCACACCCCGGCCCTGGGTCAGACGTACCGCCTCGGCGGAGATGTCCACCCCCAGTGCGACGAGGCCGCGCTGGGCGAGTGCCCTGGTCAGCCGGCCGGGGCCGCACCCGAGATCGATAGTAGGGCCGGTGCAGCGTGCGGCGACGGACTCGATCGCCGGTTCGGGCGGCCCGTGCCAGCGCCGCACCGGCAACAGGTCACGTCGCCCGTCGTTGTGCACCAGCCAATGGTCGGGTGGGGTCGTAGGCCTCGGGCCGACCGGCGTGCCGTAGGCGTCGTGGCCGGCGGACCACCCGCCCAGTCCGCCCAGCACCACGTCGAAACCGTCGAGGCTGATCGTCGAGTTCACCGGGGGCGTCCGCTCAGCAGATGGCCGCCCACCGACGCGACGGCGTCCGCGAACCGGGTGCCGGGCAGTTCGGCCGCTACCGCCAGCGCCGCCGACCAGTCGTCGACATCCCGCAGCACGGGCAGGATCGCCGGGTCTACGCCGCGCCCGTGCAGCGCGGCGAGGGTGCGGTGCCCGGTGTCGTCTGTCGACATGGGTACGTCGCGCAATGCGCTGGCGTGCCTCGGATCGCGCAACCCGAGCGCCCACCAACCGCCGTCCAGCGCCGGCCCGAACACCGCCTCGTGTTCGGCGAGCCGGTCGAGCGCGGTGGTGAGCACTGCCGGCCGGATCTGCGGGGTGTCCATGCCGATCTGCAGCACCGGCCGGCCGGGAAATGCTGCGGCGGTGTCGGCGTGGGCGTTCGCGAGGCGGTCGGCGAACGTGCCGCCGCGCTGCGGAAGCAGGTGCCAGCCCGCCAACGCGGCGGTCAGCTCCGCGCCGAACTCGGCATCGGCGAACCGACCGGTGTGGGCCAACACGGGAATGGTCGAGGCGGTGGCGCGCACGGCCGCGAGGGTGTCCAACAGCGACGCCGCCGCGATCCGAGCCGCCTGGGTGGGATCGGCGGGCGGGCAGAGGCGCGTCTTTGCCAGCCCGGGGACCGGTGCCTTCGCGACCAGGAGCAGGACGTTCACCGGCCACCACCGGCGTCGGCGCGCAGCACTCCGGCGAAGTCCCGGGTCGCCCGCAGCGTGCCCCGGACCGACCCGGAGACCTTCGACCTGGTCCCGGCGGTGCGGGGCGCGTACGCGACGTCCAGTTCGAGGATCCGCCAGCCCGCTCCGGCCGCGCGCAGCAGCAACTCCAGGGGGTAGCCGAACGCGCGGTCGTTGACCCCGAGGCCCAGCAGCGCCGCCCGGCGGGCCACCCGGATCGGGCTGATGTCGTACACCGGCACGCCGCGACGCCGCAGCAGGGCCGCGACCACCGCGTTCCCGGCGCGAGCATGCCACGGCCAGGCATCCGCCGAGACCGGCAGACGGCGCCCAACGGCGATATCGGCCCGACCGTCGAGCACCGCCGAGACGAGCCTGGGCAACTCGGCCGGGTCGAACGAGCCGTCCGCGTCGAGCACGCAGACCAGATCCGCCTCCGCCGCCAGCAGGCCGGTGTGCACCGCCGCGCCGTACCCGCGTCGCGGCTCGTGGACGACCCGGGCCCCGTACTCGGCCGCGACGGCCGGCGAACCGTCGGTGGAGCCGTTGTCGACCACTATGGCGCGGTAGCCGGGCGGTAGTCCGCTCAGTACGGCAGGCAGTGCGGCCGCCTCGTCCAGACACGGCAGCACCACGTCGATCGTTGTGTGCATACCGGCGACGCTAGGCCCGCCACCGGCCGTCCGGACCGCGGTTTCTCCTTACGAATCGCTTACACGGCAACGGATCTTACGACTCGCTGACGTCTCACCGTCTGGCCGTCGAATGCCTGGTGGGAGGTCGTATCGTCGGCCGTCACCATGACCATGATGACCCGGCCGGGACGAACCCGGTCCGCCGACCTGATCGTCCTCGGCGCCGAGGTGGCACTGCTCGCCGTCGCCGTCGCCGTCGGCGCCCTGCTCAACCATCAGGGCGTGCGGCTGCACGCCGACGCGGCGCCGCTCTACGCGAGTTGGCAGCCCCATCTGGGGCCCGGCACCCCCGCCGCGCTTCTCGTCGCGGCGCTGTTCGTCTGGCGGGGCGTGCGCTGGGGAACCGACACGCCGTGGCCGCGGCTGCTGGCGGTCGGCTATCTCGCCTCGCTGCTCTGGACGCTGTCGCTGGCCCTGGTGGACGGCTGGTCCGCGGGGTTGACCGAGCGGCTCACAGTGCAGGCCGAGTACCTGCACGAGGTGCCCCGGGTGACGGACGTCGGCATCATGCTGTCCGGCTTCGCCGACCGGATTCTCGACTTCCAGCCCGATTCATGGTCCACCCACGCTGCCGCTCACCCACCGGGAGCGTTGCTGTTCTTCGTCTGGCTGGAGCGGATCGGCCTGGGCGGCGGGACCGCTGCCGGGCTCGCCTGCGTCCTGCTCGGCGCCACGGTCTCGGTGTCGGTTCCGGTGACGTTGCGGGCACTCGGCGCCGAGGACGCGGCCCGGGCGGTGTGGCCGTTCCTGGTGCTCCTCCCGGGGGCGGTCTGGGTGGGAGCGTCCGCGGACGGGATCTTCGCCGCGGTGGTCGCCGCCGGGCTGGCGCTGCTGGCGGTGGGTGGCCGACCAGGGGCCGCACTGGGCGGGCTGCTGCTCGGCTTCGCGCTCTACCTGTCGTACGGGTTCGTCCTGGTCGGGTTGCTCGCGCTGACAGTGGTGCTGCTCCGGGCGCGGGACCGCCTCGCCGTGTTCCTGGTCGCGGCGACGGCGGTCGCGGCCGTCGTCGCCGTGTTCACCGTCGCCGGCTTCTGGTGGCTGGACGGCTACCACCTGGTGGCACGTCGTTACTACCAGGGCTGGGCGGCGGAACGTCCGTACGGTTACTGGGTCTGGGCGAATCTCGCCGCAGTGCTGCTCTCGGCCGGCCCGGTGGTCGGGCCGGCGCTGCGGCGGGCGGTGGCCGCCGTGTCGATCCGAGCACCGCGCCCACCGCTCGCGACGGCCCTCCGACAGCGGATCGCCAGCGCCGGACCCACCGTGTGGCTGCCCCTCGCGGCGACGGCGGCGGTGCTCGCGGCGGACCTGTCCGGGCTGAGCAAGGCCGAGGTCGAGCGGATCTGGCTACCGTTCACCGTCTGGCTGCTGGTAGCCACCGCGCACCCGCCCCACTGTCACCGACGGTGGTGGTTGGCCGCCCAGGCCGCCACGGCTCTCGCCGTCAACCACCTACTGTGGACGGTGTCGTGACCGATGCCGGTTCCCGCATGACAGCGGTGGTGAAGTCGGCGATGCCGGCGGCGAAGCCGACCCGGGCGGTGAAACCGAGCACCCGGGTGGCGCGTGCCGGATCGGCCACGACGTGCCGTACGTCCGCCGCTCGCCCGCCCCCGACCGTGACCGGCGCTGGTCCGCCCATCGCCGACGCCAGCTCGTGGGCCAGCTCGCCGACGGTGTGCGGCTCACCCGAGCAGACGTTGATCGGGGTCAGGGGCTCCGGTGCCGGTGTCGTGAGGGCCAGCAGGTTGGCCCCGGCCACGTCGGTCACGTGCACGAAGTCCCGCCGTTGCCGGCCGTCTTCCAACACCCGGGGCGGTCGTCCGGCGGCCAGGGCCGACCGGAAGATCGACGCGACACCCGAATACGGGGTGTCGCGGGGCATTCGCGGACCGTAGACGTTGTGGTAGCGCAGGGCCCAGACCGACCCGCCGGTCTGTCGGGCCCAGGCACCAGCGAGGTGTTCCTGGGCCAACTTGGTGGCGGCGTACGTGCTGTGCGGCTCCAACGGCGCGTCCTCGGGCACGAGACCGGGGGAGAGCTCCCGGTCGCAGCGAGGGCAGGTCGGCTCGTACTGGCCCTCGGCCAGGTCGACGACCCGGCGGCCGGCAGGCCGGACGATCCCATGCGTGGGGCAGTGATAGCGGCCCTCGCCGTAGACCACCATCGAGCTGGCCAGCACCAGTCGGCGTACCCCGGCGGCGTGCATCGCCGCGAGGAGGGTGGCAGTGCCGAGGTCGTTGTGCGCGGCGTACCGGGGGGCGTCGGCGGGGTCGATGCCGTGGCCGACCATGGCTGCCTGATGGCAGACAGCGTCGACCCCGGCCAGTAGCCGGGTCAGCAGCTCGCTGTCGCGTACGTCGCCGACCACCAGGTCGTGCCGCTCGGTCCACTGCGGCGCCGTCGCAGCGTGCGCCTCGGGTAGGAGCGCGTCCACTGCCACCACCTCGTGCCCGTCGTCGGTGAGCAGGTCGGCGACGTGTGAGCCGATGAAGCCGGCCGCACCGGTGACAAGGATCCGCATTCCGGTCACCGTATGACAGCACGTACGCCTGCTCGGGTCTTCGCGCGCAGCCGTAAGAACCTCGCAAGGTTTGCTGGTACGGGCGGAGTCTGCCGCGTGGTTACGCTGGGCCGATGGACACCTGGGGGAGACGTTGACGGGGCGGGACGGGGACGGTCCGTGACACAGCGCGTGCTGGTGGTCGACGACGATCAGACCGTGAGTGACGTCATCCGTCGTTACCTCGAGAACGACGGCTTCCAGGTGAGCCTCGCGGCCGACGGTGCGGCGGCACTGGCGGCCGTGGAGCGGCAGGCGCCACACCTGGTAGTGCTCGACCTGATGCTGCCGCTGATCAACGGCCTGGAGGTGTGCCGGGCGCTGCGGGTACGGCCGGACGGCGTACCGATCGTCATGCTCACCGCGCGCGGTGACGAATCCGACCGCATCCTCGGGCTGCAGCTCGGCGCGGACGACTACCTGACCAAGCCCTTCTCACCCCGGGAGCTGGTGCTACGGGTCCGTTCGGTGCTCCGTCGCGCCGGCGCTGCGACGCCACCCGAGCGGCCCGAGGCGCTCACGGATGGCAACCTGGTGGTGCACACGGCCTCCCGAACCGCCCGCCTCGCCGGCGCGGATCTGGCCCTGACGCTGCGCGAATTCGACCTGCTCGTGCACCTCATGAGGCATCCGTCCCGGGTGTTCGGCCGGGCCGAGCTTCTGGAGCAGGTCTGGGGCTGGAACTTCGGGGACCACTCGACAGTGACAGTGCACGTACGCCGGCTGCGGGAGAAGATCGAGGCGAACCCGGCCGATCCGCGGCGGATCGTGACGGTCTGGGGCGTCGGCTACCGCTATGAGCCTGCCCATGCGTGACGTACTCCTGATCTTCGCGATCGCCCTCGGCGCGGCGCTCGGCATCGGGCTCGCCGGCGCGGTGCTGCTCCGCGCGCTCCGGCGCAGCTCGATCACCGTGCACCTCAACGTGCTGCTCACCACCACCGTGGTCGCCGTCGCCGTCGGGGTGATGGCGGTCGCGGAAGCGATGTTCCTCTCCGCGCACGACCTTGAGGTGGTCCTGATCACCGTCGCGGCGGCAGCGGTGGTCAGTCTCGCCGTCGGCGGGCACTTCGGCCGGCGGCTGGCCCGCGCCGCGGTGTGGCGCGACCAGGCCCGGGAGCGGGAGCGGCAACTGGAGAAGGGGCGGCGTGACCTTGTCGCCTGGGTCTCCCACGACCTGCGGACACCGCTCGCCGGGCTGCGGGCCATGGCGGAGGCGCTGGAGGACCGGGTGGTGCGTGATCCGGATACGGTCGACGAGTACCACAGACGCATCCGGCTGGAGACCGACCGGATGACCCGACTCGTCGATGACCTGTTCGAGCTGTCCCGGATCAACGCGGGAGCGTTGCGGTTGTCGTTGACGGCGGTGCCGCTCGGAGAGGTGGTCTCGGACGCGCTGGCCAGCACCATCCCGTTGGCCGACGCTCGCCGGATCACGTTGATCGCCAGCGAGTCGGGGTGGCCGACGGTCGCCGCGAGCGAACCGGAGCTGGCCCGGGTCGTGGCCAACCTGCTGCTCAACGCGGTCCGCTACACCCCTGAGGACGGCACCGTACGCATCGAAGCCGGCCGGGAGGACGACCACGCCTGGCTGTCGGTCGCCGACACCTGCGGCGGCATCCCGCCGGCCGACCTTCCCCGCCTGTTCGACATCGCGTTCCGCGGTGAACCGGCCCGCACGCCCGGCCCCGGTGACGGCGGGGCGTCCGGAGGGCTCGGCCTGGCCATCGTCCATGGCCTGGTGGAGGCGCACGGCGGTCGGGTCGAGGTGCGCAACACCTCCGACGGCTGCCAGTTCATGGTCCGTCTGGCGACCGCCTGAAGCGACGTTCGCTCGGAGTGGCGGGATGAAGCCGTCGGACTGCGGCCCCATCCCGTTGTCGGCGGGCGAGGATCAGGCGCCGCCGTGCCAGCCGGGCCATCGCCAACTGTGGACTGCGGGCCAGGTTGTCGCAAGGCCGGTGGAGAGCGCGCCGCCGAAGGCCACTGTCCCCTCATGGGACGCGTAGGCGACCCAGTCGTGATGCTCGTCGCTCCAGAGCCCTTCGGGACCGGTGTACCGCGGGGCAAAGATCTCGGCATCCAGCAGGCAGTCGGCGCCGTCCTCACTCAATTCGACCACCCGACGGCGGCCCAGCCTCCGCAGCACCCGGCGGACCTGGTCGACGCCGTCGTCCTCCCACATCGAGTCTCCGGTCAGCACGAGCACGTCGTGCGGAACATCGCCGGCCAACAGGGGGTGCCAGCAGCCGTCCTGCACACCCCATCGTTGCCGCAACGACGCGTGCCAGGCCGATGACTCCTCAGAGGTCAGCACACGCCGGTACGGAAGCGGGTCGACGCTGAGGTCGGGCTGTGCCAACCATCGCCGCACGTTCGCGGCGAAAAGCCGACGCTCGTCCGCGATGGCGTCTGCCGCAACCTCGTCCTGCGTTGACGTGGTGAACCGAGAGTTCGCGCTCTCGGCAGCGGCGAGGAGGACGTGGGTCATCACGTCAATGCCGGGGAGGTGGTCCGGGTCGAGGCGCTCAACCTCAATGAGGATGGCTGCGACCACGTTGTAGCGGGGGAAGATTCGCTTCGCCTCAGTGGTGTAGAGGTATCCATCGGCTTGGCGGCCGTCGTTGGGCAGTTGGCCGTACCCAGTCCGCAGCTCGTCGTACCTCTGCGTCAGGTAGCGCCGCGATGCCCAGTGCACGGTGTTGGATTCCACGCGGGCATCCTCTCCCACGAGGACGCAACTGTGCGTATGACCCCAGATTGGCTCGGGTGCGCTGGCGTACGTACCCCGGCATTCGTGGCCAGGGACAGCAGGGTGTTCGCGGCCGAGTGACCGGCGCCGACCACCAGAGTGTGCCGTCCGGCGAACCGGCCCCGGTCGGCGCCGAGGACGTC
>NZ_JBEZGJ010000186.1:0-13938 GCF_040649965.1 Micromonospora sp. NPDC048843 | reverse complement strand
GGCGCCGGCGTCGTGGTGGCCGCGCCCGGGCAGGGCGGTCACGTGCCGGGCGTCGGTCAGGTGCATCGGGCCGTAGCCGCCACTGGTGCTCGGTGCGCCGGCGCTCGCGCAGCAGGTCCTCGGCGGGAGTCTCCGGCACCCTGTCAGCCGGCCAGGTCCTCGACACCGTCGAGAACCGGCCGCACGTCCACGTAACCGCCGGGGGCGTCCGGGTCGACCAGGCCGGCGGCGATCTCGGTGGCCCGGTCGAAGCTGGCGCACTCCACGATGGTGTAACCGGCGAGGACCTCCTGCGTCTCCGGGTACGGGCCGTCGGTGACCACTGGTGTCCCCTCGCGCACCTGCACCCGGCGGGCGTGCACCGGCTCGCTCAGGCCCCGGGCGTCGACCAACTCGCCGGACTCGGCCAGCGCCTGGTGGAAGGTCTCCATGTGCTTGTGCATCGCCGCGATCTGCTCGGCCGACATCGCCGGCCGGTCGGAAGCCCGCCCCGACAGCACGTCGTAGTCCTGCTGCGACCCGTAGAGCAAAATCATGTACTTCACGGTTCTTCCCCTCCTCCTGCGAGGACACCACCCCGGCGCCCCCACAGGAAACGTCGAACCCAACCCCCGGTCCCGGACACCCCCTGCCCCACCCGAACCGGTGATCATGAAGTTAGCGTCACGACACGCCGAGTGGGATGACGCCAACTTCATGATCACCGAGGTTCCGGGGTGGTCGGCGGGGCCTAGGTTGGCGGGATGACTGTGGTGTGGGTGGTGGGCGGGGTCTTTGTTGTCTTGGCGGGTTTGGCGTTTGGCGTCGTGGCGCGGCGGGGGCGGATTCGTGAGGTTGGGGGCGACGACCCTCGGGCTGGGCGGGACGCTCGGGCGCGGCAGCAGCGGTACGAGGCCGAGCGGCACGGTGACCAGGGCGACACGTGGCAGCGCGGCCGGGAGTCGGGCGGGTGAGCGACCCTACTGGCCGTACGAGCGGCGCAGCCGACCCGGGACCATCGGAGGTGAACCGTTCGGCCACCTCGTGCGTGAATCGGTGATGGGCGTGGCGGTCGTATCGTCGGGGTACATCGCAGCGCGAGCACCGATGTCTGGGGAGGCACAGTGGGGGCACGGTTCGAACGCGACGCGCGGGGCCCGCTGGCGGGTCTGCTGATCGCCGCCCTGGTCTCCCTCGCCTGCGCCGGCGGTGGGCTGGCCGAGCCGGAGGCCGAACGCCCCGGGGTGAACCCGACGGCCGCGTCACCGGGCCCGAGCACCACCCGGGCCGACAGCACCACCAGCGTCGCCGAGTTCGAGCAGGACGTCGCCGACGCGCAGGCGGTCGCCGAGCGGTACTGGGCGGCCCAGTTCAAGGAATCCGGGCAGCGCTTCCGACCGATCCGGCGGATCATCCCGTACCAGCGCGACGGCGAGGTGTCCTGCGGCGGCCAGTCGTTGCCCCGCAACAACGCCGTCTACTGCTCGCAGGGCGACTTCATCGCGTACGACGTCGCCTGGTCGGTGGCGGCGTTCCGCCAGGTCGGCGACGCGTTCGTGTTCTACCTGCTCGGGCACGAGTACGCGCACGCCATCCAGGTGCGGCTCGGCATCAACTACAGCTTCACCATCCAGCAGGAGTTGCAGGCCGACTGCATGGCCGGGGCGTACCTCGGCGACTCGGTGCGCTCTCGGGCCCTGACCCTCGCCGAGGGTGACCTGGACGAGTTCCGGGAGGGGGTGGCGGCGGTCGGCGACGACCCGGACCAGCCGTGGTTCGCGGAAGGGGCGCACGGCACCGCCGAGCAGCGCACCGACATGTTCTTCAGGGGTTACGAGGGTTCCCTGAAGGAGTGCGACCTGGGCTGAGCGGGGTTGCCCGGATCACCCTGGAGCCCGTTGCCGCCACCGGCCCCGGGAGCTGCTGGCAGGATCGCCGGTGTCGGTCACGACCCTGGAGGTTCCGCTGAGCAGCCATCACCCCGCCGCTGTGCTCTTCGACATGGACGGCACGCTGGTCGACAGCGAGAAGCTGTGGGACGTCGCGTTGCAGGAACTCGCGAAGGAATACGGCGGCGAACTCTCCGTCGAGGCCCGCCAGTCGATCATCGGCACCGCCATGGCCGAGTCGATGCGCATCCTGCACGACGACCTGGGGCAGCCGGAACGGGATCCGGAGATCAGCGCGGCGTGGATCAACACCCGGATCCTGGAGCTGTTCCGCACCGGCCTGCCCTGGCGGCCGGGCGCGTTCGACCTGTTGCGCGCGGTCCGCGCGGCGGCAATCCCCACCGCGCTGGTCACCTCCAGCCCTCGGGCGCTGGTCGAGATCGCCCTGGACACCCTTGGTCGGGACAACTTCGACACTGTGGTCGCCGGTGACGAGGTGGTGGCGGCCAAGCCGCACCCCGAGCCGTACCTGACCGCCGCCCGGCTGTTGGGTGTGCCGATCGAGCGGTGCGTGGCGATCGAGGACTCACCGACCGGGGTGGCCAGCGCGCTCGCCTCGGGCGCGGCGGTCCTGGCCGTACCGGCGGAGGTGGCGTTGCCGAGCACTGTCGGCGTACACCAGGTGGAGAGCCTGACCGGCGTGGACCTGGCGCTGCTCGCGGGCCTGCTGACCGATCGGGCCGCGACGACCGGCTGACCCGCCCGGCGCGGGTCCGACGGTGCGCGGCTGTCGCGACCGGCCTCGTTCACTGGCGCTCGGCGAAGACCGCCGCGACCACCTGGTAGCTGTCGAACGCCCGCGCGGCCCCCGCGTACGCGGCCAGGTGGATGAACAGCTCGACGATCTCCTCCCTGGTCACGCCCGAGGTCAGCGCGATGCGCAGCTGCCCGCGCAGCGGCTCGTGTGTGCCGAGGGCGGCGGCGATCGCCACCGAGACCAGGCACCGGCTGCGCAGGTCCAGGCCTTCCCGGGGCCAGGCCGCGCCGAAGGTCTGCACGGTGGCGAGACGACGGAAGTCGTTTCCCACCGACGGCTCACCCTCGCCGAGCGGCAGGACCAGCGGCTGCCCGAGCAGCCGCTCGGCGTTGTCGAGTGCCCGCTCGTACGCGTCCTGATCGGTCATGTCACCGGCCCCGGTTCTCCGACCGCCCGCTCGCGGGGCGGGCCGGCGCCCTGCCGGCAGCACCAGCCTGGCAGTCGCGTACGGGTGGCCTAGGGGGAATGGGACACGCCGAGGCCCCCGTCGCGCGGATGGCGACCGGGGGCCTCGGTAGTGCCGATCAGTCGTGGGCGATGGCGCCCAGGACGTTGATCCGGGCCGCCCGGATCGCCGGGAGCACCGCGGCCACCACGCCGATGATGGCGGCGAGACCGAGGAAGACACCCATCTGCCCCCAGGGCAGGATCAGGTCGGTGATGCCCTCGTCCTTGAGGGCCTCGACCACTGCGGCGCCGAGGCCGGTGCCCACCACCACGCCGAGCAGCGCACCGAACACCGAGATCACCACCGCCTCCACGGTGATCATGCCCATGGTCTGGGACCGGCGCAGGCCGATCGCCCGCAGCAGACCCAACTCGCGGGTCCGCTCCAGCACCGACAGGGCCAGGGTGTTGATGATGCCCAGCACGGCGATCACGATGGCCAGCGCGAGCAGGATCTGGATCATCGTGAGCAGCCCGTCGAGCGAACTGGTCTGCTGCTTGATGAACGCGTCCCGGTCGGCCACCGACACCTCGGGGCTGTCCGCGAGCAACGCCTCCACCTGCGGCTGGACGTCGGACACCCGGGTGCCCGGGTCCAGTTGGATGAAGCCCTGGATGGGCTGCGGGATGGCGAAGTCCTTCGCCGCGGTCGCCGGCAGCGTCACCGGGTTGGTCAGCTGCGACGACTCGTAGATGCCGCTGATCGTGTAGGTGCGTGCCTCGCCCCGGGTCAGCTGCACGTTGACAGTGGAGCCCACCGACCAGCCACGGGACGTTGCGGTGTCCGAGCTGGCGAGCATCTGGGTCGGCCCGAGCCGGTCGATGTCACCGGCGGTCGGCTTCGCGCCGAAGATCTGCCGCAGCGACGCGATGTCGCTGCTCGCCGCGACCCAGGTGCTCTCCCCGTCGATCCGCCCCATGTCGCCGTACTCGCCGTCGACCAACCGCACGCCGGGCAGGGCCTTGGCCTGGTCCAGTACCCCCGGGTCGAAGGTCGGCGGACGCGGGCCGCCCTGCTGACCGGCGATCACCAGCTCGGCCTTGATGGTGTCCTGGGCGAGTGCGCTGATGCTGCCCTTGGCCGAGTCGAGGATGACAGTGACACCGGTGACCAGCGCGATGCCGACCATCAGCGCGGCGGCGGTGATCGCCGTACGACGCGGGTTGCGCCCCGAGTTGAGCCGGCCCAGCTTGCCCGGCACCGACCAGGAGAAGATCGCCCCGAGCAGGCTCACCACCGGCCGGCTGATCAACGGGGTCAGCAGCGCCACCCCGATGAAGGCGAACAGCACCCCACCGAGGATGGTGGCCAGGGTCTGACCCCCGGCGTTGCCGCTGAGCCCGAGGAACAGCAGCACCGCGCCGACGCCGGTGACCAGCGACCCGGCAACGGTGACCTTGGTCAACGGCCGGTCCGGGGTGGCCACGTCCTGCATGGCTGCGATCGGCGGGATCCGGGACGCCCGCAGCGCCGGCAGCAACGCCGCCACCACGGTGATCACCAGACCGACGGCGAACGAACCGATCACCGCGGCCGCCGGCACGCCGATCCCGGCCAGTGTGAGCCCACCGGCGAGCTTGCCGAACAGGAACGCCAGCAGCGCGCCCACCCCGATACCGGCGGCGAGGCCGAGCACCGACGCGATCAACCCCACCGCGATGGCCTCCAGCACCACCGAACCGATGATCTGCCGGCCGCTGGCCCCGATGGCGCGCATCAGCGCCAACTCCCGGGTCCGCTGCGCCACGATGATCGAGAAGGTGTTGAGGATCAGGAAGGTGCCCACCAGCAGCGCCACCGCGGCGAAGCCGAGCAGGATCTTGTTGAAGAACGACAGGCCCTCCTTCAGGCTCGCCGAGGCGTCCGCGGCCACCTGCTCGCCGGTCTTCACCTCGAAGTCCGCGCCCAGGGTGCGGGCCACGTCGTCGCGCAGCTTCTCGTCCGAGACCCCGCCGGCGGCCTGCACAGTGATGCTGCTGAACACGTCCGGCTCGCCCAGCATCAGCCGCTGCGCCACCGGCGTGGTGAAGAAGACCTCGTTGACCCCGCCGATCGAGTCCCGGTCACCGCTGTAACCGAAGACGCCGACCAGTGTGAAGTCCCGCTTCTTCGACTCGAACGCGGTGAGCACGCCGACCTTCTGGCCGACCTGCACCTTCGCGGCCGTGGCCAACGCCTTGTTGATGACGATCTCGTCCTCGGCCTGCGGCGCGCGCCCCTCACGCAGCTTCAGCAGCTCGCTCTCGCCGATCCAGTTCTCGCCCAACTGCGGCGGGCCGAACGACGTGACGACCTTGCCGTTGCTGCCGATCACACGTGCGCCGTCGGCGTTGACCACACCGGTCGCCGAGGCCGCCCCCGGCACCTGCTTCACCCGGTCCACCAGCGTGGCCGGCAGCGGGGCGACCGTCTGCTCGCCCTCCATCTCGTTGACCTGGACCTTCGGCTTCGCCGCGACGTTCACGTCGATTTCGGAGAAACCGTCGGCGAAGACCGAGTCGAAGGAGCGACCCAGCGTGTCGGTGAGCACGAACGCGCCGGAGACGAACATCACTCCAAGCACCACCGCCAGGCCGGACAGGATCAGCCGGACCTTACGGGCCAGCAGACTCTTCAGCGTCGCGCGGAACATCAGTTGCCCACCTCGGCCGCAGTGTCCAGCTTCTTCATGGTGTCCAGCACCGTCTCGGCGGTCGGCTCGATCAGCTCCGAGACGATCTCGCCGTCGGCGAGGAAGACCACCCGGTCGGCGTACGCGGCGGCCGTCGGGTCGTGGGTGACCATCACGATGGTCTGGCCGTGCTCCCGAACCGAGTTACGCAGGAAGTTGAGCACCTCCGCGCCGGAGCGCGAGTCCAGGTTGCCGGTCGGCTCGTCCGCGAAGATCACCTCGGGGCGGGAGACCAGCGCCCGGGCGCACGCCACCCGCTGCTGCTGCCCACCGGAGAGCTGTGCCGGCCGGTGGTCCAGCCGGTCCTTCAGACCCACCGTCTCGATCACCGTGTCGTACCAGGCCGGGTCCGGCTTGCGCCCGGCGATCGACAGCGGCAGCAGGATGTTCTCCTTGGCGGTCAGCGTCGGCAGCAGGTTGAACTGCTGGAAGATGAAGCCCACCTTGTCGCGGCGCAACTTCGTCAGCCCCGCGTCGCCCAGCCCCGTGACCGTGGTCTCACCGATCGACACCGTCCCCCGGGTCACCGAGTCCAGGCCGGCCAGGCAGTGCATCAGCGTCGACTTCCCGGAACCCGACGGGCCCATGATCGCGGTGAAGCGGCCACGTTCGAACTCCGCGCTGACCCCCCGCAGCGCGATGACCTGAGCCTCGCCGCTGCCGTACACCTTCCACACGTCGTTCGCCCGGGCCGCGGCCTGCGCCTGCTGGCCTACCGTCGCGGTCACGTCATCTACCTCTTCCGTCTGTCCGAAAATGCACGCCGCCCCCCGATGGTCCGGCGCGACTGTTCAATCATCGGTGCTGACTACGTCCGCCCCGTCCGACCCTGGGGGGACCCGGCGCGGATTTCCCGCTGCGGGTGCACCCCCATGTCGCATCAGGGTTGCCCCTGAGTCGACGCCGGCCGACCGTTTTTCCCCACGGCGGCGGGCGGCAGCACCGACACTTGCACCTGACGCCACAGGAGGGTCAACCGAACCAAGCCATCTCCGGTCACGGTAGGTGACGACGGCAACGGCAGCCGTCCCCCCACGGAGGGATCTTCGAGTACGCCGGGTGAGGTACCCGGGCCGGCGGAACTACGCCCGGGGGCGGACCAGCCCCGACTCGTACGCCAGCACCACCGCCTGCACCCGGTCGCGTAGCCGCAGCTTGGTCAGCACATGCCCGACGTGCGTCTTGATGGTGGTTTCGCTCACCGAAAGGACCGTCGCGATCTCGGCGTTGGACAGCCCTCGGGCGACCTGCACGAGCACCTCGCGCTCCCGGTCGGTGAGCGCGTTGAGCGCCGCCGACGGCGTCGCCGCCGGGTCGGGCAGCAGTTCGGCGAAGCGGTCCAGCAGTCGCCGCAGGATCCGAGGTGACACCACCGCGTCCCCGCCGGCGACAGTGCGGATCGCCGCTATCAGATCCTCGGCCGGCACGTCCTTGGCCAGGAACCCGCTGGCGCCGGCCCGCAACGCGCCCACCACGTACTCGTCCAGGTCGAAGGTGGTGAGCACCAGCACCCGTACCGGCAGCCGGGCGTCGACGATGGCCCGGGTCGCCGCCACCCCGTCCATCCGGGGCATCCGAATGTCCATCAGGACGACGTCGGGCAGCAGCCGGCGGGACAACTCCACCGCCTCCACGCCGTCACCGGCCTCCGCCACCACGTCCAGGTCGCTCTCGGCGCCCAGCACCATCCGGAACCCGGTCCGCAGCAGCGGCTGGTCGTCGGCGAGCAGGATCCGCACCGGCCGCGCCGAGGGCGCCTGATCGTTCATGTCGTCTCCCGTCCCGCCGACGTCGTGGCGCGCACCGGTCATCCTCGCGTACCGGAGCCGGTGCGTCGCGGATCACCGTAGAGGCCGGCCGGTCGCCCTGTCCCGACCGCTGCGGCACCACTGCGGTCGGGTCCTCGGCGGCGGCGGCGTGCGGCAGGCGGTCCCGGCGGCCCGCATCGCCGCGCCGGGCGTGCGCGTCGCTCAGGAAGCCGTCACTCGTCGGCGCCCGGCGCCACCGGAGTGGCCCGGGAGTCACGCAGGGGGTCGGCGTTCGCCGCGGCGACCGGGAACGGCGGCGGGGTGCCGCCGAAGCTGGGACAGAGCGCCTGGTGGCTGCACCAGTCGCAGAGCCGGCTCGGCCGGGGCCGGAAGTCCTGCCGGGCGGTGGCCTGCTCGATGGCCCGCCACAGCGCCACCACTGTGCGCTCGAAGCGGACCAGCTCGTCGGCGTCCGGGGCGTAATCCAACACCTCGGCGTCGCGCAGGTAGAGCAGCCGCAGCACCCGGGGCACCACCCCCCGGGTGCGCCACAGCACCAGGGCGTAGAACTTCAGCTGGAACAGCGCCCGCGCCTCGAACGCCTCCCGCGGAGCGCCCCCGGTCTTGTAGTCGACCACCCGCAGCGCGCCGTCCGGAGCGACGTCGAGCCGGTCGAGGTAACCCCGGATCAGCAACTCCTCGTCGACGACAGCGGAGATCAGGCTCTCGCGTTCGGCCGGCTCCAGTCGGGTCGGATCCTCCACCGCGAAGTAACCCTGCAACAGCCCGGCGGCGGAGCGGAGGAACTCCACCGGGCCGGCCGGCTCCGCGCCGTCGAAGATCCCGGCCAGCTCGGGCTGTTCGGTGACCAGCCGGTCCCATTGGGGGGCCACCAGGTCGCCGGCCGCCTCCGGCGTGCGGCCGGTGGCCGGTAGGTCGAACAGGCGCTCCAGCACCGCGTGCACCAACGTGCCCCGGGCCTGCTCGATGGTGGTGCGCTCGGGCAGCCGGTCGATGCTGCGGAACCGGTAGAGCAGCGGGCAGGTCTTGAAATCCGCCGCCCGCGACGGGGACAGCGAGGCCCGCACCGTCGGCGGCGCCTGCGCCGCGGGGGAGGGCTGGGAGGTGGTGACCGATTCCGCCGTCATGTCGGCAAAGGTTAGGGCACCGGTGTGACACCGACCGCCGCCCGCCCCACACCGCGACAGTCCGTAGCCACGACAGTCCGTAGCATCGTGGCGATGGAGCAGACAACCAGGCCGCCGCGCCGACCGGACCGACGCCTCGGCCTGAACGTCGGCAAGGTGTTCGGGGTGCCGCTGTACCTCAACGGCTCCATGGTCCTGCTCGCGGTGCTCATCGCTGTGCTGTACGGCGAATTCGCCCGCCGACAACTGGACCTGCCGCAGCTCAGCGGCTACCTGATCGGCTTCGGTTTCGTCGTGTCGCTGCTCGGCTCGGTGCTGCTGCACGAGCTGGGCCACGCCCTCACCGCCCGGCGGTACGGCATCGGTGTGCGCGGGATCACGCTGGAGCTGCTCGGCGGTTACACCGAGATGGACCGCGACGCCCCGTCGCCCCGCGTCGACCTGCTGGTCTCGTTGGCCGGCCCGGCGGTCTCCGCTGTGCTCGGCGTCCTGGCGGTCGCCGCCACGCTCGCCCTGCCCGAGGGGACCGTGGCGCACCAGCTCGCCTTCCAGCTCGCGGTCAGCAACGTCATCGTGGCGCTGTTCAACAGCCTGCCCGGGCTGCCGCTCGACGGCGGCCGGGCGCTGCGCGCCGCCGTGTGGGGGCTGACCCGCGACCGGCACCTCGGCACCGAGGTCGCCGGCTGGGCCGGCCGGGTCGTCGCCGTCGGCACCGCGGCCCTGGTCCTGCTGCTCACCGTCGAGCGGCGGCTGGCGCCGCTGGCGCTGCCGCTGATGCTGCTGGTCGCCGTCACCCTCTGGCGTGGCGCCGGGCAGTCGATCCGGGCCGCCCGGGTCAGCCGCCGGTTCCCGCTGATCGACCTCGCCCGGCTGGCCCGTCCGGTCTGGCCGGTGGCCACCGGTACGCCGCTGGCCGAGGCCCAGCGCCGACGCGCCGAGAGCGGGCAGCCCGGCGCCGCGCTGGTGGTCACCGACTCCACCGGTCGACCGGTGGCGCTTGTCGACCCGGCCGCCGCCGACGCGGTGCCGGTCGAGCGCCGACCGTGGCTGGCGGTGGACGCCGTCGCCCGGTCGCTGGGCACCCTTCCCACGTTGTCGGCCGGGTGGGACGGCGAGCGGGTGATGGAGGCCGTACAGACCTACCCGGGCGCACAGTACGTGGTGACGTCAGGCGAAGATGTCGTCGGCATTCTGCACATCGCGGACCTGGCACAGCTCCTCGAACCCAACCGGAAGATGACACCGTGACCGCAACTCCCTCCACCGTCGCCGCCGACCCCGCCAACCCGGCGCTGACACCCGTACACCGCGGGCCGTTCCGGCCCGGCGACCGGGTCCAGCTGACCGACCCCAAGGGGCGGATGCACACAGTGACGCTGGAGCCCGGCAAGGAGTTCCACACCCACCGCGGCATCCTGGCGCACGACGCGCTGATCGGGCTCCCCGACGGCAGCGTGGTGACCACCTCCGGCGGCGGCACCGCGTTCCTGGCCCTGCGACCACTCCTGTCGGACTACGTGCTGTCCATGCCGCGCGGCGCCCAGGTGATCTACCCGAAGGACTCGGCGCAGATCGTGGCGATGGGCGACATCTTCCCCGGCGCGAAGGTCCTCGAGGCCGGCGCCGGCTCCGGCGCGCTGAGCTGCTCCCTGCTGCGGGCCGTCGGCACCGAGGGCGAGCTGCACTCGTTCGAGCTGCGCGACGACTTCGCCCAGATCGCCAAGCGCAACGTCGAGGCGTTCTTCAACGGGCCGCACCCCTCGTGGAACCTGCACGTCGGCGATGTCGCGCAGTGCCAGGAGACCGGCTTCGACCGGATCATCCTGGACATGCTGACCCCCTGGGAGACCCTCGACATGGTCGAGCGGGCGCTGGTGCCCGGTGGGGTGTTCATCGGCTACGTCGCCACCACACCGCAGCTCTCCGAGCTGGTGGAGGCGCTGCGCGAGCGCGGCGGCTGGACCGAGCCGCGGGCCTGGGAGTCCCTGGTGCGCGACTGGCACGCCGAGGGCCTCGCCGTCCGTCCGGACCACCGGATGATCGCGCACACCGCCTTCCTGGTGTCCGCGCGCAAGCTGGCCCCGGGCGTCACCGCTCCGCCGCGTCGGCGCAAGCCCAGCAAGGGCACCGAGGCGTACGCGCAGCGCCGTCAGGACCTGCGCGAGGCGGAGGCGGCCCGACAGGCCGCCGCCGCGCAGGCGGCAGGCGCGCAACCCAACGGTGCGGGGGAGATGGACAGGCCGTGACCAACGAGCTGGGTGTCGGCAGCGCCGAGCAGGGGGAGACGCTGGCATGAGCCGACCGGGCTACGGCGGTGGAGACCTCCCCGCGGTCTTTCCCGACTGGTCGCCCTACCAGGACCTGGAGTCGGCGGCGCGGGCCTACCTGCGCGACCCGGACGTCGCCCTGGAGGCGCTCGGCGGCGTGCTGCGCGGCGCGTCGGTGCTCGGCTTCACCTTGGAACGCTTCGTCAACGAGGTCAACGGGGTGTGGCAGGAGGTGGTGGTCTGCGACGGCAGCCGGCTCATCCTCTGGCACGGCGAGGACGTGCCGCCGGAGGAGGGCCCGCCGGGCTCGATGACCTCGTCGCTGCGGGTGGTGCCGGTCTCCACAGTCACCGAGGTGGGCTGCCGGCGGCGACTCAACCGTGCCGAGAGCGGCGAGATCCGGGTCGACAGCATCGACGTCTACCTGCTGCTCACCTCGTTGGACGAGGCGCCGCCGAGCGAGGAGATGGCCGGCACACCCCGGCACGACGCGTTGCGCTTCGGCAAGACCCTCGACGACGGCGGGGCCGGGCAGATCGCCCGGTTGGAGGAGTTCGCGCGGTTGGTCGCCTCGGTGGTCGGCCGTCCGATGCTCTGAGGCGTGCCCGTTCTGACCGGCCGGGCCTTCGCGGCCCGGCCGGTGGGTCAGTCTTCCTCGGCGTCCGGGCCGGCGACCTCGACGCCGTCGCCACGCACCACGTGGATGCAGTCGCCCGGGCACTCCTTCGCGGAGTCGATCACCTCGAGTCGCAGGTGCGCGGGGACGTCGACCCGGCTGCCCGGCGCCATCTTCAGCTCACCGTCGACGCCCTTGACGTAGGCCAGGCCGTCGATGTCGAACTCGAACACCTCCGGCGCGTACTGCACGCAGAGCCCGTCGCCCGTGCAGAGGTCCTGGTCGACCCAGACCTGCAATTCGTCGGTCGCGACCTCGGCCACCTGTGCACCCCCCATGTTCTCCCGTGCCACGCTCCGACGGTACCCGAACGCCGGTAACGGCCCGTCAGGCCACCCTTGGCGATCAAGGTTCGGTGACGAGGGTGTTGCGTGGGACCGAATCGGCCTCATAGCGGCTAGTGTTAGGGCAGAACGTTCAAGCCCCCCGGGGAGGTGGGACGTGGCAGCACGTAGCGACGACGCGGACTCGCGCGCCGCACGGTGGGAGAAGGAAGCCCACGATCTCTCCACGCAGGTCGCGTTCCTGCAAGAGGAACTCGCCCTGGTGCGGCGCAAGTTGACCGAAAGCCCCCGACACGTCCGGCAGCTCGAAGAGCGGCTGGCGGCCACCCAGGCACAGTTGGCGCGGCTGACCGAGAACAACGACCGGCTGGTGAGCACCCTCAAGGAAGCTCGCACGCAGATCGTGACGCTCAAGGAGGAGATCGACCGGCTCGCGCAACCGCCGAGCGGTTACGGAGTCTTCCTGGCCAAGCACGAGGACGGCACGGTGGACGTCTTCACCGGTGGCCGCAAACTGCGGGTCGCGGTCTCACCCTCGCTCGACGTGGGTGACCTGCGGCGTGGCCAGGAGGTCCTGCTCAACGACGCGCTCAACATCGTCGACGCGTTCGGTTACGAGCGGGTTGGCGAAGTGGTGATGCTCAAGGAGATCCTGGAGGGACCGAACGGCGGGCCGGGCGACCGGGCGCTGGTGGTCTCCCACTCCGACGAGGAGCGCATCGTGCACCTCGCCGAGACGCTCATCGGCTCGGCGATCCGGGCCGGCGACTCGCTCATGATCGAGCCCCGCTCGGCGTACGCGTACGAGCGGATCCCGAAGAGCGAGGTCGAGGAGCTGGTCCTGGAGGAGGTGCCCGACGTCGACTACGGCGACATCGGTGGCCTCCAGTCGCAGATCGAGCAGATCCGCGACGCGGTGGAGTTGCCGTTCCTGCACGCGGACCTGTTCCGTGAGCACCAGCTCCGGCCGCCCAAGGGCATCCTGCTCTACGGCCCACCCGGCTGCGGCAAGACGCTCATCGCCAAGGCGGTGGCCAACTCGCTGGCCAAGAAGATCGCCGAGCGGCAGGGCAAGGAGAAGCACACCAGCTTCTTCCTCAACATCAAGGGCCCGGAGCTGCTCAACAAGTACGTCGGTGAGACCGAGCGGCACATCCGGCTGATCTTCCAGCGCGCCCGGGAGAAGGCCGGCGAGGGCACGCCGGTGATCGTGTTCTTCGACGAGATGGACTCGATCTTCCGGACCCGCGGCTCCGGTGTCTCCTCCGACGTGGAGAACACCATCGTCCCGCAGCTGCTCAGCGAGATCGACGGCGTGGAGGGGCTGGAGAACGTCATCGTCATCGGCGCCTCCAACCGGGAAGACATGATCGACCCGGCGATCCTGCGCCCCGGTCGCCTCGACGTGAAGATCAAGATCGAGCGACCGGACGCCGAGGCGGCCAAGGACATCTTCTCCAAGTACATCCTCTCCGGGCTGCCCCTGCACCCGGACGACCTGGCCGAACACGGCACCGACCCCCAGGCCACCGTCGCGGCGATGATCGACGCCGTGGTGCTGCGGATGTACTCGGAAACCGAGGAGAACCGATTCCTCGAGGTCACCTACGCCAACGGTGACAAGGAAGTCCTCTACTTCAAGGACTTCAACTCCGGCGCGATGATCCAGAACATCGTCGACCGGAGCAAGAAGATGGCCATCAAGGAGTTCCTCACCTCGGGGCGCAAGGGGCTGCGCCTGCAGCACCTGCTCGACGCCTGCGTCGACGAGTTCCGCGAGAACGAAGACCTCCCCAACACCACCAACCCCGACGACTGGGCGCGCATCTCCGGCAAGAAGGGCGAGCGGATCGTCTACATCCGCACGCTCGTCTCCGGCGGCAAGGGCGCCGAGGCCGGCCGGTCCATCGAGACCGCCAGCAACACCGGCCAGTACCTCTGACCGCAACAGCGAGGGTCGCCCAGCAGCCGGACACGACCTACACGCTTACCGATCTGGGCAGCGGTGTCT
>NZ_JBEZGJ010000185.1:0-14085 GCF_040649965.1 Micromonospora sp. NPDC048843 | reverse complement strand
GCTGCTTGGCAGCCTCCCGCTCGGCCGCCTCACCCGTGTTCTCCGGAGCGTTGTCGTCCCGACCGCTCATCCCCCGCCTCCTCCGGTAGAGGCCCAGCGGTGATGCTCGGATTCGATCACCGCCGCACCAGGCCACAGACGTGCTCACGTCCCAAACCGGACAGTAGGGCGGATTGGTGATGCGGTGATTACTGGCAGTTATGCGGCCAGGATGATGCCGATACGGCCGGCGAGCAGGCGCAGCTCGTCGGGGATGGCTCGGCGCTGGGCGCGCTGGGCCAGGGTCACCACGGCATCGCGAGCGAGGGGATTGATCGCGAACGGGATCGGCGCGGACTGCTCGGCCCGGATGAATGCGGCGAGGGCCTCAGAGTCCCGGCGACCGCCGTCCGCAAGCGCGCGCCCAATGTCGAGCCAGTACGACAATTGGCGATTCGACGCCTTGAGCACCTGCGGTTGGATCGTCCGGGACAGCTCGACTATCTTGCCGTACTCGCCCTGCTCAGCCGCGATGGACATCTTCCAGAGCCCCACATTGGTTGGCCCGAAGCAACACCCGTTGAAGCCGCCGCCGTCGGCCGGATCTCCCAGACTCGCCGCCTCGCGGGTGGCCTCGGCGAGGTGGTCGCGGGCATCGTCCGGGCGAGCGTCCACGGTCGAGGCCAGCGCTGCCATGAGGTGAAGCTGTCCGAGCATCTGCCGCACCCGGACGTCGGAGGCGTATCCCTGAAGCTCCACCAGCGAGCGGTCACTGACTCTGGCTGCCAAGCGCGCGGACTCGATTGGCAGGCTCTGCGCATATATGAAACGCGATGCGCCTATCCACGCTCGATCTTCGACGTCCTCAGCAGCCGATACGGAAATGCGAGAAGCGTTGAGGGCCAGGTGGCGATAGCCGAGGTGCCGAAGACAGGTGGAGGCCAGGTAGGCGGCCTGAGCGAGCGCGGTGCCGCCCACGGCAGCGGCTTCGAGCAGCAGAGGCGGGAGCATGCGAGCCATTGCCGGGTAGTTGCAGGAGTTGCGGAGCTGATCGGCGCGGACGATCTCGGCCGTCAAGCGTTCCGTTGTGAAGGTCGACGGGCGGCGCTCGCCGTCCTCGATCTCGATCAAGGCTGACCAGATCGCCGGTACGCACTCGGCGGCGCTCTCGCGCGCCGGATCACCGGACTCCGTGCCCTGGCCAAGCAGGTCGGCCACCGTGACCTGAAGCGCGGCAGCGAGAGCGACCAGTGTGGAGCGACGGTCGATTGTCTTACGACCCGATTCAACTTGCGACACGTACGACTGGGTGACGCCCGCGAGGCCAGCGAGAACGGCCTGTGTCATCCCGCCCCGGCGCATCCGCCAGTACCGAATCCTGGCACCGATGGTGTCCGGCTTTATCACCATGCCTACGCCCACCCTCAGGTAGAGGACTGGATTGCGGCGTCGGAGTGCTACGCCCGCATGGTTGGACGCTACACCCCAACGCACCGTAGCCCTTACCGCTGACGGATGGGTTGTGCGGCACAACGGCACCATTCGTGCTTACGCCCCGCCCGAGGAGTGCCCCGGGGCGGACAGCGTGCGGAAGCCGCCAGGTCATGAGCACAAGCACGGCCCGGCGTAGATGCCAAGTCAATCTGGACAGGCGCCATGCTGGTGCAACTACAGCATGACGGTGCCAGGTTCGTCCGGACGGGACATCCAACTCGAGGCCGGATGTCAGAGCAGAACCGCCCAAAGGCTCGACAGCTTCAGTTACGCGGCCAGGTTGATGCCGATGCGGTTGGCCAGCAGCCGCAGGTCGTCGGGGATGGCTCGGCGCTGGGCGCGCTGCGCCAGGGTCACCACGGCATCGCGGGCGAGGGGGTTGATCGCGAACGGTACCGGCGCGGCCCGCTCGGCCTGCACGAACGCAGCTAGCGCCTCAATGTCTCGGCGACCGCCGTCCGCAAGGGCGCGACCGAGGTCGAGCCAGTAGGACTGCTGGCGGATCGACGCCGCAAGTACCTGAGGTCGGACGGTCCGAGACAGCTCAATGACCCGGCCGGACTCGCCCTGCTCGGCGGCGATGGACATCTCCCAGAGCCCGACGTTGGTCGGGCCGAACCCACAGCCGTTGAAGCCGGCCCCGTCGACCGGATCCCCGAGCGTTGCCGCCTCCCGCGCTGCCTCGGCGAGGTGGTCGCGAGCTACGTCCAATCGACCGCTGACTGTCGAAGTCAAGGCGGCCGAGAGATGGAGCTGTCCGAGCATCTGTCGCACCCGATCGTCGGCGGCGTCAGCTTGCAGCTCGATCAGTGACCGGTCGGCGGCACGGGCCGCGACCGGTGCGGATTCGATCGGCAGGCTCTGCGCATAGGCGAAGCGGGAGGCCGCGATCCAGGCCGGGTCTTCGGTGTCTTCGGCGACCGCCCCGGCGAGCCGGGCGGCATTGAGGGCCAGGTGACGGTAGCCGAGGTTCCGCAGGCAGGTGGCGGTTTGGTAGGCGACTTGGACGAGCACTGTGCCACCAACGGCGGCCGCTTCAAGCAAAAGGTTGGGCAGCATACGAGCCATCGCCGGGTAGTTGCACGAGGTGCGGAGCTGCTCGGCGCGGGTGATCTCGGCGGTTAGGCGCTCCGCCGTGTAGGTCGACCGGCGGCGCTCGCCGTCCTCGATCTCGATCAAGGCTGACCAGATCGCCGGTACGCACTCGGCGGCGCTCTCGCGAGCCGGATCGCCGGACTCTGTGCCCTGGCCGAGCAGGTCGGCCACCGTGACCTGAAGTGCGGCGGCAAGCGCGACCAGAGTGGAGCGACGATCGATGGTCTTTCGCCCCGACTCGACCTGCGACACGTAGGACTGAGTGACGCCAGCGAACCCGGCGAGAACGGCCTGAGTCATACCGCCACGACGCATCCGCCAGTACCGGATCCTGGCACCGATGGTGTCCGGCTTCATCACCATGCCTTCGCCAACCCCCAGCTAAAGGACCAGTACAGCGGCCACGCCCTGCTGTCCCGCACGTTTGGACGGTACACCGACAGAGCATCCAAGTGACGACGCTGAGTGCCCCGAGAGGCGTCGCAGGCCCAGTCGTACGTGGCACAACCCCAGCGTCAGAGTTGGCTTCGGTCTATCGGGTGACCTGAACGAACCAGACGAGCGCGTAGGTGGGGTTGCCGCATGGCTTCCGGATCTGCCGAGAACAGTGCATCGTCGGCTGCACGCGCTTTCCGCACATCGTCGTGGCGGAGTCAGACGCCAGCCAGCCGCACGATCAGCAGTCCAGCTCGGCAGTCGCATTGTCCTCGATCTGCACCACGTCGGGGTCCCAGCGCAGAGCTTGAACCTGAGCGTCAGTCATGTCAGCGGAGAAGCTGTTGATGAAGTCGAACACTCTGCTCGGGGAGACCCCGGCTCGCGCGGCGACGGTAAGCGGATCACCGCTGCAACGAACGGCCACTATGTACTCACCATCGACACGCCGTTCATCTGGGGCACGGAAATGCGGTGCAAGCCGATCGGGGTCGGGCTCGATGCGATCGATGTCGGTATCTTCGGAAAGTGCCGGGACCCCGGCCCTCGGCGACCGTTCCAACTGCAGGCCGGTCAGCCTGGCGCCGAACCCCCAAGAGGTGATGCGGTACAAGTTGTCGGGCGAAAGCTGGTGTCGACTGAGTATTTGATAGGGATCGGTTCCCGGCTTGACGATGACGAGGTAGTCATTCTCAGCGGAGTGTCCCGCATACCGCGCCTCCAACGAGTGCGGCTCGGGTTTTGGCTCGTTCTCGATGGCGTTCAGCATGGCGGTGGGGTCGTAGCCGCGCTCGCGCGCCTTGATGACGAGATGCGCCGGAGGGCGGCGCAGCTGCGCGTACGCGAGCGTCCCCCTCGACTTGTGCATGTCTTCGAGGCTCAATTCGTCGAGCGGGTGCCAGGGCTGATAGGCGTTGGGGTATTCGGCCCGCAACGAGTCATGGTCTGCCGGCAGATCCTGCACCGCGACCCTGATCGAACGCACCGAGCGCGTCGGAAGACTCGCCGACCCGCCAGCCGGATCGCGGACGAAGACGAAGTCCGGTGTCATTGTCACGAAATGAGCCGGGTACGACCGAACCTCGCCAACTTCCTGCTCGATCTCCACGATGTACGGCAGATACACCGTCGGATCCGGCCACTCCGTCATCAGTGCCTCCCCTGTGAACCCGTTGCGACCGGTTGGCGGTGGTGGTCACCGACCGCTCCGCTTCACCAGGAAGCCCATCACGGCGGATTTCGAGCGAAATTTTCAGCGGCCTGCCGCACGGACTTACCGATAACGTGATCATGCCACGCAGGCGCTCTCATGCCGCAGAGCGGGCGGGTTACGGGACATCGTGTACAGGTCCGGCACTGTTGGGCCGTCGTGCATCATCCTGGTCGGTCGTCGTCGATCTGCTGGACCTGATCGTGGTCACGGCATCAGATGGACGCGGATCCGTCTGGCCGTAACCGCCGCGTCCTCCAGGACGGCCAGACGGGGCTCGGCGGACTCGAGCAAGTGTGGATGACGCAGCAGTGCCAGTGGTGACAGACGCCGGTCTGTCAGCACCGCGTCGATCATCGACCGGTCGCCGCCACAGACCAGGGCACTGACTGCATCGTGAGGGTCGGCGACAACACCGGGCGCATGGGGCAGCACGATCCGCACGGCGATGTCCGCAGCCCGCTGAGTAGCAGCCTGGGCCTGGTTGGCGCGGCGACGTGCGTAGCGCTGCTGCGAGGAACCGCCGGCCGCGGTGCGACCGTGCACGTAGAAGCGCTCGACCTTGGAGACGGTGATGGTCGTTCCGTCCGCGACGCCGGCGGCAACCGCGCCCTTACGGGCCAGCAGCACGGCGATCCGGGGCGGTCGGATGATGCGGGCCAGCAGCGTGTCGACATCCTTAGCGTCGGCAAGCCCCGGCGGCGGATACAGCGTGGCGGTATCACCGTTGCTCACGCCGGTCAAGACGAGGCCCTGCTCGGTGGCGCCGTCGTGGCGGCTGTAGAAGCCGTCGAGCCAACCCCGAATCCGCTCCGGTGAGATCTCCACCCACCGTCCGCCACCCGCGGCGGGTCGCGCCTTCACCACGTGAACACCACCTATCGGGAACGGTTGTCCTGCACCCACCATGCTCACATGAAGCGGGTCGCGCCATCGAACACAGCTCAGCTGATGCTCGGTTCTGGCGAAGAGAGCGCGTCGCAGACTCCGAGGGGCGGTACCAGAAATCCGCAAAATCCGGCATGAAATTGTGTGACGGACTTTCGCTGGACTTCGCGGCTGATCGGCCAGCATGTTTTGTGCAGGTCCAGGACCGCAATGGCGCTCAGCAGCAGAGGCCTGTCGCCTCGCGTACCTGAACGACGTTGCCGACCCTACACTCCATGATCATGGCGGTCGAAGTGGTGCTCGGTGAGGTGACGTGTCCATCCGGGCAGTTGGTGATCATGGACGGTGGTTACCTCGAACTGTGGTCCGGCGACCGGGTGCCGGACGACGAGGAGCGCCCGGCAACCGACTTCGCGATCGTGGGACCGGACGCCGAGGCCGCGGCGGACTCCTTTGACCGGCAGGCCGGAACCCGGCTGTACGACATCCCCGCCCACGCCGTCGCCGAGTTCACCGCCACGTTCGACGAACACTGCCGCGAGCATGGGCACGGCGCAAGCCTGCGCGCGTTCGAGCAGCAGGTCCCGCACCGGGATCGCGTCCGGCACGCAGTCGCGGCCCGGGAACCCGGATTCATCGTCATGGGCGTTCCGGTGCTGCCGATCGAGGTACCGGCTGATCACCCGCTGCGTGTCACCGCCGTCCCCGGCGAGCACGGCTGGCAGTCCATGCGGATCGAATTCAGTGACGCGCCGGTAGCCGACTCGTGGGTGTTCGGGGAGTTGGGGGTCGACCACGCGCGGTTCGTCTTCGCCGACGCGGACGCGCTGAGCTCGTGGGAGCACGTCAGGCCGTTGGACGGGCTGGCCGACCTGGTCCTTTGGGGTCGCGACCAGGAACAGGTCGCTGCCGAGTTCGGCGCGCCCCCGCTCGGTGACAGTGCCGACGTCGAGTACGGGTGGGCGGACCTGCCCATCGCGGAGGCATACCAGCGAGGGCTGGCCATCGAGACGCGGAGAAACGAACCCGGCGGACCGAAATTCGCGTTCGACTTCCGCCCGCACTCGCATCACTGGCAGGTGATGGGTCTGGTTAGGGCCTCTGAACACGAGGCCGGCGTGATCCAGGTCGGCGGAGCGGACATCCTGATGGCGATGACCTCAGTCGGTGACGGCTTCTTTCCTGTCCATTTGGACGTGGATGTCGATGGCTTACCAGTCGCCCTGCGCATCGACATCGCCCGCGAGGGCTGATCCGACTTCACAGGCGTTGACTATTCGAGTTCGTACGCGCTGCCGCCGCAGGTTCGTCCGGCCTCGCTGCATAACTCGAAAACGTGACGACACATCGATCGTCCTGCGGGGTTGGGTTAACTCACATGCCGCGATCCGCGCGGCAGGCAGCGTGGCGGCTGGAGCTGCCGCTCGCCATTCGGAACTGCCGATGAGCGGACGCTCAGCTCCCTGACTGGTGGGCGAAGGTGACCCTGGCATCATCGGAGCGATGAGCGGCTGGGAGCACTTCGTCCACGAGGTTCCGTGTTTCCGTCCCGGCGAAAGTGCCGTCGTGGGTGAGGCGCAACTGTGGACCCGCGGATCAATCGACGGCTTGCCTGAACTCTCTGCGCTGCTCGCCTCAACGACCCTCACCCCCGTCTCCGTCGGAGGCGACGCCTACGAGTTGCTGGCATGGGGATCATCGGACGATCGACGAGGATGGCTCTGCCGCCCGCCCCACGACGTGGACAGCGACTCCGTCGCCTGGACCCACAAGAACTTCTGGAAGCTCTGCGGCGGGATCGTCGAACGGTTCCGCGAACCCGACACCTGGTGGAACAACCAGAACGAGGTGCTCACCGTTGACGCGACGCACGTCCGAGTCGCCGATGTGGTCACCGACTACGCATGGCTATGGGAAGACGACGGCCTCGAACTCTCCATCAATCCCGACGAGTACTATGCCGTCGCCGTGGAGGCCAACGGGAATCTGACGCTGGCGCATCGCGACGACGGCCAGCTCCTTCTCTTCGCACCAGACCATGCTTTCGTGAATGTCACGCCGTTGGCCGGCTCCCCGCCGTACTCGCTGCTCACGATCGATCATGTGCCCAACCTCGCGGCCTGGATAGAGGCATGTGCCGCGGCCTGGCGATAGCAGTTGGCCGACGAGCGCCCGCATCTGCCGCGATCCGTGTGCATCCCGCTTCACGCGATTCGCCATCGACGTCACAACGCCACGATCGCCGCCGTCTCAGCCGGCAACTGGATCCGGTCCCGCATGACGGTGACGCCCTCCCCCGTAGCCAACAGCACCCGCCGAGCCACCCCGGGCAGCGACACCCCCTGCCCCCGCCCAGCCAGGTTCGCCACCACGAGCGTGTCTCCCCGCCGCATCACCAGGAACTGGTCCCCGTGCTGCACAGAAACAGCGTTCAGCCGAGGATCAGAGAGGTCAGGAAGAGACCGCCGCAGAGCGATCAACCGCTGGTAAAACGCCAGCATCGAAGCATGCTCAGGCTTGTCCAGCTCCGCCCAGTCCAACCGCGACCGTACGAACGTCTCCGGGTCCTGCGGGTCGGGCACGTCCCCCTCCGGCCACCCGTGCGCGGCGAACTCCCGCCGCCGCCCGGTCCGCACCGCCGAGGCCAGCTCCGGCTCCGGGTGCGAGGTGAAGAACTGCCACGGCGTAGAAGCGGCCCACTCCTCCCCCATGAACAGCATGGGAGTGAACGGCGCGGTCAGCAGCAACGTGGCCCCAACCCGGAGCAGCGAAGGCGACAGCGAGGCCGAGATCCGATCACCGGTAGCCCGGTTCCCGATCTGGTCGTGGTTCTGTAGGTACGCCACGAACCGGTGCCCCGGCACCCGAGGATCAACAGGCCGCCCATGGTGCCGGTTGCGGAAGCTCGACCAGGTCCCCGCGTGGAAGAACCCCCCGGTCAGCACGTCCGACAGCGTCTCCAGGGACCCGAAGTCCCCGTAGTACCCCTGCCGCTCCCCGGTCAGCAACGTGTGCAGGGCGTGGTGCGCGTCGTCGTTCCATTGGGCGTGCAGCCCGAACCCGCCCGCCTCACGCGGGGTGATGACCCGCGGGTCGTTGAGGTCCGATTCGGCGATCAGCGACAGCGGCCGCCCCAGGTGCGTCGACAGCGACTCGACGGAAACAGCCAGCTCTTCCAGGATCGGGACAGCCCGAGAGTCGTGCAGCGCGTGCACAGCATCCAGGCGCAGCCCGTCGACGTGGTAGTCGCGCAGCCACATG
The DNA here is from genome assembly GCF_040649965.1 of Micromonospora sp. NPDC048843. NCBI lineage: Bacteria > Bacillati > Actinomycetota > Actinomycetes > Micromonosporales > Micromonosporaceae > Micromonospora > Micromonospora sp. NPDC048843. The sequence goes on along the minus strand of NZ_JBEZGJ010000185.1, from coordinate 5,723 downwards.
AGCACGCTGTCGATGATGTAGCGGCGTACCTCGTCGGAGTGCGGGCCGTCCAGGTTGATCGAGCGACCCCAACTGTTGCTCTGCTCGGCGAGGTAGGGCCCGAACTGCGGCGCGTAGGCCCCGGAGGGCCCGAAATGGTTGTAGACAACGTCGAGGATCACCCCCAGACCGCGAGCGTGGGCGGCGTCGACGAACCGTTTCAGGCCGTCGGGGCCACCGTAGGGCTCGTGTGGGGCGTACCAGCAGACGCCGTCGTACCCCCAGTTGTGTTCGCCGTTGAAGGCGTTGATCGGGAGCAGCTCGATCAGGTCGACGCCCAGTGACACCAGGTGGTCGAGGCGGTCGATGGCCGCGTCGAAGGTGCCTTCCGGGGTGAAGGTGCCGATGTGCAGCTCGTAGAGGATGCTGCCGGGCAGCTGACGGCCCGTCCAGGAGGAATCACTCCACTGGAACGCAAGATGGTCGTAGCGGCGGCTCGGCCCGTGCACTCCCGCAGGCTGCCACGGTGACCGGGGGTCGGGGAGTGGGGTTTCGTCGTCGTTCAGCAGAAAGGAGTAGTCGAGGCCGGCGTCGGGCACGTCGACCCGCCACCAGCCGTCGGCGGCGGCGCGCATCTCGTGGTCGGTGTCGCCGGCCAGGCGCAGCCGCACCCGCTCGGCGTCCGGCGCCCACACGCTGAATTCGGTCATCACGCAGCCTCCACGGAAGCGGTGGAAGGAGTGAGCAGAGCCACGGGATAGTCGGCCAGAAGGTCGTCCAGAGGGGTCTCCCCGCCACTGTAGACCCGGCCGGTGAACAGGTCCTTCATCTCGTGAACGGGAAGTGACAGAGCTGTGTCACACCACCCACCGGCGCGTGCCAGGCCCAGCGGCAGCCGGGTCGCCACGGCGATCGCGCCGCCCCGGTCGAAGGCCACCACGTGTCGGCCCACCGGCCCGTGCGCGGGCACCGGCCGGTAGGTGGTGAACAGCTCCGGGTGCGCCCGCCGCAGCCGCAGGGTCCGCGACACGACGAGCAGCTTCGCCGCTCCGTCGGTGTCGACCGGGGGACGCCAGCCGCCGTCGATGCGTGCCAGCAGCTCTCGGCGTACGTCGAAGTCGACAGGGCGGCGGTTGTCCGGGTCGACGAGGGAGTTGTCCCACAGCTCGGTGCCCTGGTAGGTGTCCGGCACGCCGGGCATGGTGAGTTGGATCAGCTTCTGCCCGAGCGAGTTGCACCAGCCGGCCGGGGCGATGGCGGCGGCGAGTTCGCTCAGCTCGTCGTGCAGGCTCGGGTCGTCGTACATCCGGTCGACCACTGCGTGCACCGCCTGCTCGAAGGCCGGGTCGGGGTCCGCCCAACTGGTCGAGGCCCCGGCCTCCCGGGCGGCCTTCTCGACGTACGCGTGCAGCCGTTCCCGCTCGATCGGCCACGCGCCGACGGCGGTCTGCCAGAGCAGGTGGGCGAAGGCCGGGTCGGGCAGTGGCGCGTACTCCATCCAGGTCTTGACCTGCTCGGCCCAGCGGCCCGGCAGTTCGCTGAGCACGGCGAGGCGGGCGCGGACGTCCTCGCCGCGTTTGGTGTCGTGGGTGGAGAGGGTGGTCATGCTGGCGGGCCAGCGGACCTGTTGGGCGTTGGCGAAGCGGTGGAACTCCGCCGGCGGCACCCCGAAGTGGGAGGGGTCGTCGCCGACCTCATTGAGCGCCACGAACCGGGTCCAGCGGTAGAACGCGGTGTCCTCCACGCCCTTGGCCATCACCGCGCCGGTGAGCTGCGGGAAGCGTTGGGCCAGCTCGTCGTCGGGGTTGCGCAGTCGGCGGGTGACAGCGTCCAGGGCGCCGGCCAGGTCGGGGCGGCGGCGGCCGGCCTCGGAGCGGGCGGCGGCGAGGTGCCGGGCGCCGTGCGGCGGGTAGCCCCGGTAGACGGCGAAGGCTGCGGCCAGCTCGGCGAGCGCCGCGCGGGCCTGCTCGGTGGGCACCTCGGGGGCGAGGGCGGCCAGCCGGGTCAGCTCGGCGGCGAGCAGTTGGGTGGCGGCGGCCAGCTTGGTGGTGTGGGTCAGGTCCTCCCAGGAGGTGTGCTGCCCGGTGATGCGGTTGTCCAGCGCGGTGAAGTCACCCTCGGCGTCGGTGTCGACGAAGAGCCCGCCGACAGCGGCCAGGGCGTCGTAGCCGGTGGTGCCGTCCACCGGCCAGTCCGGCAGCTCCTCGCCGTACTCCAGGATCTTCTCCACCACGAGCCAGGCGTCGGGCGCGGCGGCCCGCAACCGGGCCAGGTAGCCGGCCGGGTCGCGCAGGCCGTCCGGGTGGTCGACGCGGATGCCGTCGACCTCCCCGGCGGCGGCCCAGCGCAGGATCAGCTCGTGGGTGGCGGCGAAGACCGCCGGGTCCTCCACGCGCAGACCCGCCAGGCCCGCGATGGCGAAGAATCGGCGGTACGTCAGCTCGGCGTCACCGCGCCGCCAGGAGACCAGCTCGTAGTGCTGCCGGTCGTGCACCTCCCGGGCGCTGCCGTCGCCGGTGCCGTCGGCGACCGGGAAGCGGTGCTCGTGATAGCGCAGCTCCCCGTCGACCACCTTGAGGTCGTCGAGGGCAGTGGGGTCGTCGCCCAGCACGGGCAGTAGCAGCCGGCCCCGGTCCCAGTCGATGTCGAACCAGTCGGCGTACGCCGAGCCGCGCCCCCGGCGCAGCACGTCCCACCAGGCCGGGTTGGCGGCCGGGACGGCGACCCCGGCGTGGTTGGGCACGATGTCGACGACCAGGCCGAGATCCTTGTCGCGTAGGGCGGCCAGCAGCCGCTGCCGGGCGGCCTCCCCGCCCACCTCCGGGTTGACGGCCCGGTGGTCGACAACGTCGTAGCCGTGCTGGGAGCCGGGGGTGGCGGTGAGCAGCGGGGCGCTGTAGAGGTGGCTGACGCCGAGGTCGTCCAGGTAGTCGACGATCGCGGCGGTGGCGTCCAGGTCGAAGCCGGGGCGGACCTGGATCCGGTAGGTGGCAGTGGGAGGGGTGGCCGTCATGTCAGATCGTCCTCTCCAGCACGACGAGGGAGCGGTCCGGCACCCGGATGGTGCCGCCCGCGCTGATCACCGTGGCGTCGTCCGGCTCGGGTTCGGCGGTGCTGATCACCCGTTCCCACTTCTGGCCGTACTCGCTGCCGGGCATGGTGAAGTCCAGCGGCGCGTCGTGGGCGTTGAAGCAGAGCAGGAACGACGCGTCGTGGTGCTTCTGGCCGTACTGGCCGCGTTCGCGGATGCCCTCGCCGTTGACGAAGAGCGCCACCGAGCGGCCGAAGTCGTTGCCCCAGTCCTCGCCGGTCATCTCCCGCCCGTCCGGGGTGTGCCAGGCCAGGTCGGGCAGCGGCTCGTCGATGCCGCGCCCGTTCACCGGCAGCCCGGTGAAGAACCGGCGACGGCGGAACACCTGGTGACGTTTGCGGAACGCGGTGAGCGTCTGCACGAACTCCAGCAGTTGCTCGTCGATGGTGTCCCAGTCGACCCAGGCCAGCTCGCTGTCCTGGCAGTAGACGTTGTTGTTGCCGTGCTGGGTGCGGCCCAGCTCGTCACCGTGGCCGATCATCGGGACGCCCTGCGACAGCATCAGGGTGGCCAGGAAGTTGCGCCGCTGCTTGGCCCGCAGGGCGAGGACCGCCTCGTCGTCGGTGTCGCCCTCGACCCCGCAGTTCCAGGACCGGTTGTGGCTCTCGCCGTCGCGATTTTCCTCGCCGTTGGCCTCGTTGTGCTTGTCGTTGTAGGACACCAGGTCGTTGAGGGTGAACCCGTCGTGCACGGTGACGAAGTTGATGCTGTGGAACGGTCGGCGGCCGTCGTCCTGGTAGAGGTCGGCGGAGCCGGAGATCCGGGACGCGAACTCGGCGAGGGTGGCCGGCTCGCCGCGCCAGAAGTCGCGCACGGTGTCGCGGTACTTGCCGTTCCACTCCGTCCACAGCGGCGGGAAGTTGCCCACCTGGTAGCCGCCGGGGCCGACGTCCCAGGGTTCGGCGATCAGCTTGACCTGGCTGACCACTGGGTCCTGCTGCACCACCTCGAAGAACGTGGAGAGCCGGTCCACCTCGTAGAACTCGCGCGCCAGGGTGGCCGCCAGGTCGAACCGGAAGCCGTCGACGTGCATCTCGGTCACCCAGTAGCGCAGCGAATCCATGATCAGTTGAAGCGAGTGCGGGCTGCGCACGTTGAGGCTGTTGCCGGTGCCGGTGTAGTCGACGAAGTAGCGGCGGTCCTCCTCGCTGAGCCGGTAGTAGCTCGGGGCGTCCACGCCCTTGAAGCTCAGCGTCGGGCCGAGGTGGTTGCCCTCGGCGGTGTGGTTGTAGACCACGTCGAGGATGACCTCGATGCCGGCCGCGTGCAGGGCCTTGACCATGCCCCGGAACTCCTGCACCTGCTGGCCGGTCCGGCCCAGCGCGGAGTAGCCGTGGTGCGGGGCGAAGAAACCGATGGTGTTGTAACCCCAGTAGTTGCGCAACCCCAGGTCGACGAGGCGGTTGTCGTGGATGAACTGGTGCACCGGCATCAGCTCGATCGCTGTCACCCCGAGCCGGGTCAGGTAGTCGATCATCGGCGGGGAGGCGATGGCCGCGTACGTGCCGCGCAGCTCCTCCGGGATGTCCGGGTGGCGCATGGTCAGCCCACGCACGTGCGCCTCGTAGATCACCGAGTGGTGGTAAGGGGTGCGCGGCGGCTTGTCGTTGCCCCAGTCGAAGTACGGGTTGACCACCACCGACTTCGGCATGAACGGCGCCGAGTCGGTCTCCGACATCCGCTCCGGCTCGCCCAGCTCGTAGTCGTAGACCGCCGGGTCCCACTGGACGTCACCGTCGATGGCCTTCGCGTACGGGTCGATCAGCAGCTTGTGCGGGTTGCAGCGCAGCCCGTTCGCCGGGTCGTACGGGCCGTACACCCGGTAGCCGTAGCGCTGGCCCGGCTCGATGCCCGGCAGGTACGCGTGCCACACGTAGGCGTCCACCTCGCGCAGCTCGACGCGGCGCTCCGCGCCGGTGTCCCACTCGTCGAAGAGGCACAGCTCGATCCGCTCGGCCACCTCGGAGAAGATGGCGAAGTTGGTGCCCATCCCGTCGTAGGTGGCGCCCAGGGGGTACCGCTCGCCCGGCCAGACCTGCATGTCGCTCCTTAGACCATGGTTATGTGCGCACCGGCCGAGATCGCCCGCGCGCACGCAGGTAGTGCCCCCGGCCCGGACGCGCCAATCCATCCTTTCAGGCGACGGGCGAAAACCGCCCGTCTGATGCGCGCTACACCACTCGGGTGTCCTCCGTCACGATGACCCTTTTCGAGGTGCGTTCTTGGGTCCGATGGACTTTCCTTGTTCGGGGGCAAGCGTCCGCGTGCGTCCCGCCAGGCCCTCGGCCACCCCTTACACCTCTCGCTCCGCCGCCACTGACGCCGGCGCGTACCACCATGCATGGACGGAGATTGATGTGACGACCCTGCGGGTCGACGAGCAGCTCGCTGCCACCACCAAGGACCGGGCCCACCGGCCCACAGTGACGTCCCGGCCCCCGCTTTCGGCCCAGCCCGGTCTTCCCGCGCAGTCCGGGCCCACCGCGCAGCCCGGCACGCCCGTGCCGGCGCAGTCCGGCCCCGGGGTGCCCCCGCAGACCCGCCGCATCCTCATGCTGTCCTGGGAGTACCCGCCGGTGCTCGTCGGCGGTCTCGGTCGACACGTGCACGCCCTCTCCGTCGCCCTCGCCGCCGCCGGCCACGAGGTCACAGT
>NZ_JBEZGJ010000184.1:0-14099 GCF_040649965.1 Micromonospora sp. NPDC048843 | reverse complement strand
TCGGGCACCACCAGCTCCGCCGGGGCGAGCGCCACCCGACCGTACGCGGTGAGGCTGTGGTGCGACACGCCCCGGTGCCGGGGGCGGGGGTCGGCGTCGGAGATGCGCAACGAGCCGACCGGCTTCCCGCCCAGCGTGGCGATCGCGTTGACCGCCTCGCCGACGGCGACGCCGGAGAAGCCCCACCGGGTTCCGGTGCCCAGGTTGCCCGGTCCCTGAGCCACGATCGCCACGTCCGCGTGGAGCACGTACCGGGCGGCGAGCAGACCGCCGTGCACTGTGGTGGCCTCCAGGTCGCCACCGAACGCCTGCCCGACGGTGATCGTGCCGGCCAGTTCGGCCCGCAGCCCGGCGAGGGTGCGGGAGAACCAGGCGGGCAGCGCCCCGCCGTCGGTGAGCAGGTACGCCACCCGCGCCTGCGGGGCGTCGGCCCGGATGCCGGCCAGGATCGCCGGGAGCGCCGAGTGCAGGTCGGCGGTGATCACCGGCAGACCGCCCAGGTCGTCCGCGTCGGCCAGCACGTCGCGGTGCGGAGAGGCATCCTCGTCGACGCCGAGGAGGATGGGCTGCAACGGCGTGTAGCGGGCCTTGACCAGGTGCCCGGCGTCGCGGGTGTCGGCGACGTCCGGCGGGTCCGGCGGCAGCCGGTCCGGCAGGGCTACCACCAGGGCGTACCCGCCGGTGCCCAACCCCATCAGCAGCGCGCCGGCGTTGAGTAGCACCCGGTCGCCGGGCTCGGGCGTGCCGACCAGCTCCGGGTAGGCCAGCGCCCGCATCCGCGTGCCGTCGGGCAGGTCGACGTCCAGCTCCACCGCCCCGGTCCACTGCCGTCGCAGCGTCGCCACCGTCCCCGTACGCCATCGCACCATGACGGGCACGCTAGCCGCGCGGACGTGGCGGCCCGCGTCCGGGTGTGGGTCAGGTCGGCTCGGGGCCGCCGGCGTCCGGGCTCGGCCCGGCCTGGGTGTGCCGGGCTGTGCCGGTGGCGCCGGGCATCGAACGGGTCGGGTCGAGGAAGACGAAGCGGATCTCCGGGTACCGGTCGGTGAGCCGCCGCTCGGCCTCGTCGGCGGTGGCCTCGATCTGCGCGCCGGTGGCCTCGTCGCGGAAGTCGACCTTCGCGGCGACCAGGATGTCCTGCGGGCCGAGTTGCATGGTCAACAGTGTGTCGATGCGCTCCACCTCGGGCAGCCCGGCCAGATCCTGCTCGATCTCGTGGCGCAGCCGCTCCGGGACGGCCCGGCCGACCAGCAGCGACAGGTTGTTGCCGGCGAGGACCCCGGCGACAGTCAGCAGCAGGAGCCCGATCAGGATCGACGCGACGCCGTCCCACACCTCGTCGCCGGTGGCGTGGGACAGGCCGACGCCGAGCCCGGCCAGCACCAGACCGATCAGGGCCGCGCTGTCCTCCAGGAAGACCGCCTTGACCGTGGTGTCGGCGGTCAGCCGCAGGAACCTCCGAGGAGTGGTCCGCCAGCGTCGCGACTCGCGGCGGACCTGCCGCACGGCCCGGGCCAGTGAGATCGACTCGATGACGAACGACACCCCGAGCACGACGTACGAGATGAGGTAGTCACCGCTGTGCTCGTGCACCAGGATCGTGGTGACGCCGTGGGTGACGGCGAAACCGGCGCCGGCGACGAACGTGAACATGGCGGCGAAGAACGCCCAGACGTAGCTTTCCTTGCCGTACCCGAAGGGGTGTCGCTGGTCGGCCGGGCGGGCGCCGCGGCGCAGCGCCTGGAAGAGCAGCACCTCGGTGGTGGTGTCGGCGATCGAGTGCGCCGCCTCGGAGAGCATCGCGGCGGATCCGGAGATCAGCCCGGCGATCAGCTTGGCGACCGCGATGGCGAGGTTGGCGGCGCCGGCGACGACGACGGTGCCGACGCTCTCACTCTCGGGCCTGGCCTCCGCTTGCGACATGAGGATCACCCTATGACCGCGGGCGGCGACGCGCCGGAGGAGGCACGATCCGAACAAGTGTGCGGCACGCCCGCGTGGGTGCACGGTGTGGGCGGGTCGGCTGCTAGCGTCTACCGCGTGTCGCGGACCCGCACCGAACGCCTGGTCAACCTGGTGATCTGCCTTCTGTCCACGCGACGGTTCCTGACCGCCGCGCAGATCGCCGCGACCGTGCCCGGTTACGAGCACGATCCGGACGACGCGCGCGACCATGAGGCGTTCCAGCGCAAGTTCGAGCGGGACAAGGCCGAGCTGCGCGAGCTCGGTGTGCCACTGGAGACCGGCACGGCGAGCGCCTTCGACGCCGAACCCGGCTACCGCATCGCCCACCGTGAATACGCGCTGCCCGACATCCTCCTCGAACCGGACGAGGCCGCCGCGGTCGGCATCGCCGCCCGGCTGTGGCAGCACGCCGGGCTGGCCGCCGCCGCGTCCTCGGGGCTGGCCAAGCTGCGTGCCGCCGGGGTGGACGTGGACCCGCAGGCGACCCTCGGCCTGGAGCCGATGGTCACTGTCGACCCGGCGTTCGCGCCGCTGACCGCCGCCGCCCGGGACCGCCGCGAGGTGGGGTTCGACTACCGGGTGCCCGACCGTGACGCGCCCAGCCGGCGGCGGCTGCAACCGTGGGGCGTGGTCTGCTGGCGCGGCCGGTGGTATGTGGTCGGCCACGACCAGGACCGGGAGGCGACCCGCTGCTTCCGGCTGTCCCGCGTCGTCGGCGCGGTCCGGGTGACCGGCGCCCCCGGCGCGTACGAGCCGCCGGCCAACGTCGACCTGATCAGCCACGTGGCCCGCTGGTCCGGTCCGGTGGAGCGCACCGGCCGGGCCACAGTGCTGGCCGCGCCCGGGCGGGCCGCCGGGCTGCGCCGGTGGGCGGTGGAGGTGACCGCCGGGCCGGACGGTGACCGGCTGGTCCTGCCGTACGCCGACCCGGAGGGGCTGGCCGGTCATCTCGTCGGCTACGGCCCGGACGTGCGGGTCCTCGACCCACCGGAGGTCCGCGAGGCGGTCATCCAACGACTCAAGGAGATCGCCGTGCGCCACGACGAGCTGGCCGTCAGCGGGGGTGCCCGGTGACCCGCCCGGCCGCCCGCAACGGCTCCCGCGCGTCCGCCGACCGGCTGGCCCGACTGCTCAACCTGGTGCCCTACCTGTTGGCCCGGCCCGGCATCGAGATCGCCGAAGCGGCTGGTGACCTGGGCATCACCGAGCGTCAGCTCCGGGAGGACCTGGAGCTGCTCTGGGTGTGCGGGCTGCCCGGGTACGGCCCCGGTGACCTGATCGACATGGCGTTCGACGGTGACCGGGTGACGATCACCTACGACGCCGGCATCGACCGGCCGTTGCGGCTGACCCCCGACGAGGCCCTGGCCCTCGTGGTGGCGCTGCGGATGCTGGCCGAGACGCCCGGGGTGGCCAACCGGGAGGCAGTCGAACGGGCCCTCGCCAAGATCGAAGCCGCAGGCGACCTGGTGGGCGCGCCGGTGGCGGTCCGATTGCCCGGGGACACCCCACGGGTCGAGGCGCTGCGCGCCGCCGTGGAGGGCGGCAAGGCCCTGCGGATCACCTACTACACGGCGGCCCGGGACGAGACCACCGAGCGCGTCATCGACCCGCTGCGCATGCTGATGGTCGGCGGCCGGGCGTACGTCGAGGCGTGGTGTCGGCGCGCGGAGGCCGTCCGTCTGTTCCGCGCCGACCGGATCGACGCGGTCACCGAACTGGACGAGCCGGCCATGGTGCCGCCGCAGGCCGTCCCGCACGACCTCACCGAGGGCGTGTTCCGCCCCTCGGCCGACCTCCCGTTGATCACCCTGCGCATCGGTCGGGGCGAACGGTGGATCACCGAGTACTACCCGTGCGAGCGGGTGGAGGCCGGCGACGGCGACCAGTGGCTCGTCTCCCTGCGGGTCACCGACCTGCTGTGGGCCCGCCGGTTCGTGCTGGGCCTCGGCCCGGAGGTGACGGTGGTCGCCCCGGTCGAGTTGGCCGAGCAGGTGCGTGCGACAGCGGCCGCCGCGCTGGACGCGTACGCCGTGCCCGCGCCCACGGCAGTGCCCCGGCCGCCCGAGGTCGACAGGGAGCGCGCACCGTCGGGTGACCCGGCGGTGGCCGGCCGCACCCAGTAGGCTGACCGCCGTGCTGATCTGGATCGTGCTCGCGGTGGTGCTGCTACCCCTCGTGGCGCTCGCGTTGGCCGTGCGCCCGGTGCTCGCCCGGCTGCCCCGACTGCGCCGTGCCGCCGTGGCGTTGCAGCGGCGGGCCGTCGAGGCCGAGGCGCTGCGGGAAACCGCCGAGGCGCTGCAACAGCGTGCCGAGGACGTCCAACGTCGGCTCGACACCACCAACCAGCGACTCGCGGTGATCAAGGCCAAGCGCGGCTGATCGGGTACGCACCCGGCGGTGGTTGACGGATCATCGCGGGTTGGTCAAGACTTCACCCTCCCGTCCAGACCACCACCACCCAGCGGGTGGCGGGCAGCCGATCCGCACGTACGATGGGCTGCGTACCACCCCCCGGACACAGAGCGACTGGAGCTTCTCATGGGTGCCCTCAAGCCGTGGCACATCGCTGTTCTCGTGGTTGTGCTGATCCTGCTCTTCGGTGCGAAGCGGCTCCCCGACGCGGCCCGTTCGCTGGGTCGGTCGCTGCGGATCATCAAGGCCGAGACCAAGAGCCTGCAGGACGACGACCGCGACCTCGCCGAGAAGGCCGACGCGCAGGCCGGCTACCAGCCGCTGCCGCCGCACGCCGGGCAGCAGGCGCCGTACGCCGGCCAGCCGCAGCAGGCCCCGTACCAGCAGGCGCCGCCGCAGCAGCCGGTCGTCGACCCCGTGCACCGCGTCCGCGACAACTGACCGAAGGGCCCCACTCCCGTGGCCTTCGCACTGCGTAAACGCGGCCCAAAGGCGTTCGAGCGGGCCGCCGACGGGTCGATGACGCTCATCGAGCACGTCCGTGAGCTACGTAATCGTCTGTTCCGTGCGTCCGTGGCGATCCTGATCGGGTTCGGCTTCGGTTTCTGGTTGGCCAAGCCGGTGCTGCACCTGCTCCAGCAGCCCTACTGTGACCTTCCGCAGGCCAGGTATGTCGACGGCAAGTGTGAGTTCGTGCAGCTCGGCCCGGCCGACCTGTTCCTGCTCAACCTGAAGGTCGCGCTCTGGGTCGGTCTGATCGTTGCCGCGCCTATCTGGCTGTACCAGCTCTGGGCGTTCATCGCGCCCGGCCTGCACCGGCACGAGCGGCGCTACGCGTACTTCTTCACCGCCCTCGCCGCGCCGCTGTTCGCGGCCGGTGCGGTGCTGGCGTACTTCGTCACGGCCAAGGGCCTGGAGTTCCTGCTCAGCATCTCGGACAGCGAGATCAGCACGACCCTGGAGATCACCAAGTACATCTCCTTCGTCACCAACCTGATCCTGTTGTTCGGTGTGGCCTTCGAGTTCCCGCTTGTCGTGCTGATGCTCAACTTCGTGGGCATCGCCAGCGCGAAGCGGTTGCTGAGCTGGTGGCGCGTGGCGATCTTCGTGTTCTTCGCGTTCTCTGCCGTGGTCACCCCGACCCCGGACCCGTTCGGGATGACGGCCCTGGCGATCTGCCTCTCCGCGCTCTACTTCGGTGCGGTGGGCATCGCCTTCCTCAACGACAAGCGGCGTGGGCGCGGCAAGGAGATCTACGCCGGCATCGACGACGACGAGGTGTCGCCGTTGGACTTCGACGCGGACCCGGTAGTGGCCGGGCAGCGGGTCGACTCGACTGCGCCGATCGGCGTACCCGAACCGGTCGCCCCACCGGCGCCGATCGAACGCCGCTACGACGACATGACCTGACCGGCCCCGCGCCGGCCGGTCCACCGACGCCGTCCCCGTTCACCGGGGGCGGCGTCGTCGCGTCACCTCGTGCGTCGGCGGCGGAACTGATGGTGACGGCGCCTGCCCCTGGTGAACGGCGGGTGTCCGACCGGTACGGTGCTGCCCGTGACCGCAGACGATCACCTGCCCGGCCCGGTCGCAGTGCTCGCCAACCCGACCGCCGGTCGTGGACGGCACCGCGCGCTGCTGCCCCGGCTGCTGGACGGCTTGGCCGCCGCCGGACGGCCGATCCGGTTGCTGCCGGCGTCCAGCCCCGCCGAGGCGGAGGCGGCGTGCCGGGCCGCCGTCGCCGACGGCGCTGGCGCGTTGGTGGCGGTCGGTGGGGACGGCACCGTGCACCGGGCGTTGCAGGCTGTCGCCGGCACCGCCGTGCCGTTCGGCCCCATCCCGGCCGGCACGGGCAACGACTTCGCTTTGGACACCGGCTTCCCGGCCGACCCCCTCGCCGCGGCGGCGGTGATCGCCGAGGCGGTGCGCGACGGCCGCAGTCAACCGGTCGACCTGGCCCGGATGGTCGGGGCCGACGGCGTCGAGCGCTGGTACGGAGCGGTCCTCGCGGCCGGGTTCGACGCGATCGTCAACGAGCGGGCCAACCGGATGCGTTGGCCACGCGGCCCGCGTCGATACGACCTGGCGATCCTGGTCGAGCTGGCTCGGCTGCGCCCACGCCGCTACACGCTGCGCCTGGACGGGGTGCCGCACGACCTGGACGCGGTGCTCGTGGCGGTGGGCAACTGCCCCACGTACGGCGGTGGGATGCGGATCTGCCCCGACGCGGACCCGACCGACGGACTGCTCGACGTGGTGGTGGCGGGTCGGGTCAACCGGCGGACCCTGGTCCGGGTTAAGCCGCGCATCTACCAGGGCACCCACGTCAGCCACCCGCTGGTGCGCAGTTTCCGGGCCCGCACAGTGGAGTTGGCCGCCGAGGGCATCACCTCGTACGCCGACGGGGAGCGCTCCCTGCGGCTGCCGGTGACGATCAGCGCGGTTCCGGGCGCCCTGCGGCTGCTGCGTTGACCCGTACCGCGCCGATGCTGGCGGCGATGACCAGCACGATGGCGGCGCACTCCAGCACTGTCAGCTCCTGCCGCAGCACCAGCCACCCGGCGAGCGTGGCGACGGCCGGGCCGAGGCTCATCAGCACCGCGAAGGTGGCGGTGGGCATCCGTCGTAGCGCCAGCAGCTCCAGGGTGTAGGGCAGCCCGGAGGCGAGCACCGCGAGGGCGGCGCCGAGCGCCAGCACCGGCGGGTCGAGCAGCACCGCGCCGCCGTCGACGATGCCCAGTGGCAGGGTGACCAGCGCGGCGAGGGTCAGCGCCAGGGCCAGCCCGTCCGCGCCGGGGAATCGGCCGCCGACCCGGGCGCTCAGCACGATGTACGCGGCCCACATGGCGCCCGCGCCGAACGCGAAGGCCACCCCGACCGGGTCCAGTCTGTCGAAGCCGCCCTGCCCGAGCAGCGCCACCCCGGCCAGTGCGAGACCCGCCCAGCCCCAGCTGGCCGGTCGGCGGGCGGAGAACACCGACAGGGCGAGGGGGCCGAGCACCTCCAGGGTCACCGCCGGGCCCAGCGGAATGCGTTCGATGGCCTGGTAGAACAGTGAGTTCATGCCGGCCAGCGCCAGCCCGAACGCGCCGGCCGTGAGCCAGGCCGACCGGTCGTGTCCGCGCAGTCGGGGCCGGCACACCACGAGCAGCAGCACCGCCGAGATGGTCAGCCGCAGGGTCACCGCGCCGGCCACTCCGGTACGCGGGAAGAGCAACGCGGCCACCGCGGAGCCGAACTGCACCGACAGGGCCCCGCCGAGCACCAGCCCCACGGCGGCGACGCCACCGCGCCGGGCCGGTCGTGTCTCGCCCGACCGGGGCGTGGGCAGCAGGATCTCGGTCACGGGCACGACGGTAGGCGCTCAGCTCCGGCTACCTGGCGGCGGTGCCCACCGCTGTGACCAACGGTGGGCACAGCACGGATCGGGCGGTGTCGTTCAGGCTGGCAGGGCGAGGTCGAGGACGGCGCCCAGCCCGTTCTCCCGGCCCGGCTCGGCTGCCGGGAGCACCAGCACCGAGCAGCCGGCGGCCACCGCGCCCGCGTCCGCCGGGGTGTCACCGACCATCAGGGTCTGCTCCGGGTCGACGCCCAGCATGCCGCAGGCCCGCCAGAAGATCGCCGGGTCGGGTTTGCAGCGCCCCACCTCGTAGGAGAGCACGAACGCGCCGACCAGGTCGGTCAGCCCCCAGGCGTCGAAGTGTGGCCGCAGGTCGAAGCCGATGTTGCTGACCACCGCCACCGGCACCCCGGCGTCGCGCAGCGCGGTCAGCGTGGGGGTGGTGTCGGCGTACGGCAGCCAGCCCTCGGTGGTCAGCAGCCGCTCGTAGAGCGCGTCGGCGAAGCCGTCGATGCCGGCGTCGACGGTCTCGGCCAACCCGGTGTACGCGCCCCGGTGGGCGTGTTGGTAGAGGTCCCGGTCTGCCCACAGTTCGGCGAGTCGGGGCGGCACCCGTGCCGGCAGTGGCCCGCCGGCGCGTCCGGCGGTCAGCAGCCGGTCGGCCAGCGAGGTGGCGCGGACCCGGTCCAGGGTCACGCCGCACGCCGCCGCAGCCTCCAGCACCCACCGCTGGGGGTCCTCCACCTGGGCCAGGGTGCCGTGGAAGTCGAAGAGCACCGCCTTGACAGGGCGTCGGGACGCCCGGCGGGCGGCGGGCGCCTCAGCGGTGCCCGGCGGACTGGTCTGGGGCGGTTCGGCATGGTCCGGCACGCCGTGCACCCTACCGACCGCCCCCGACCGCGCCTCCGGACGGCCTTGTGGGGTGACATGACGCGGCACGCACTAATCTTGGTGCCATGTCGAGCCCCGCCGAGCGGTACGCAGCGGCGCGCCGCAAGGCCGCACAAGCCGCACAGTTTCCGGCGCTGGACGAGTTCGCGCTCGAGTTGGGGTTCGACCTCGACGACTTCCAGCGGGAGGCGTGCCAGTCGCTGGAGCGGGGCAGCGGTGTGCTGGTCTGCGCTCCCACCGGCGCCGGCAAGACGGTGGTCGGGGAGTTCGCCGTCCACCTGGCGTTGCGGGGGCGACCCGACGACCCGGTGCCCGCCGTCGACGCGGCGACCCCACCGGCGCGACGCAAGTGCTTCTACACGACGCCGATCAAGGCGCTGTCCAACCAGAAGTACCACGACCTGGTGGCCCGCTACGGCGCCGAGCAGGTCGGCCTGCTGACCGGTGACAACGCGATCAACGGCGACGCGCCGGTGGTGGTGATGACCACCGAGGTGCTGCGCAACATGCTCTACGCGGGCTCCAGCACCCTCCAGGGCCTCGCGTACGTGGTCATGGACGAGGTGCACTACCTGGCCGACCGGTTCCGCGGTGGGGTCTGGGAAGAGGTGATCATTCACCTGCCCGCCTCGGTCACCCTGGTCTCGTTGTCGGCGACCGTCTCCAACGCCGAGGAGTTCGCCGACTGGCTGGTCACCGTGCGCGGCGAGACGGCAGTGGTGGTCAGCGAGCACCGGCCGGTGCCGTTGTGGCAGCACATGCTGGTCGGCAAGCGGATGTTCGACCTGTTCCACGACGCCGACGCCGCCCGCAAGCACGACGTGCACCCGGAGTTGCTGCGCTACACCCGGGAGACCGCGCGGCGGCTGGAGCTGGGTGAGGGGCGCAGCGCCGGGCCCGGTGCCGGCCGGCGCGGCCCGCGCTGGCGTGGCCCGTTGCGCCCGGACATCGTCGACCGACTGGACCGGGAAGGTCTGCTACCGGCGATCCTGTTCATCTTCAGTCGGGCCGGTTGCGCCGCCGCGGTGCAGCAGTGTCTCGCGGCCGGGCTGCGGCTCACCTCGGCGGAGGAGCGGGCCGAGATCCGCCGGGTCGTCGAGTCGCGGGTCACCGCCATTCCCGGCGAGGACCTGTCGGTCCTGGGCTACTGGGAGTGGCTGGATGGCCTGGAACGCGGCCTGGCCGCCCACCACGCCGGCATGCTGCCGGTGTTCAAGGAGATCGTCGAGGAGCTGTTCGTCCGCGGCCTGGTCAAGGCGGTCTTCGCCACCGAGACGCTGGCGTTGGGCATCAACATGCCAGCCCGCTGCGTCGTGCTGGAACGGCTGGTCAAGTACAACGGCGAGGCGCACGTCGACCTGACTCCGGGGGAGTACACCCAGCTCACCGGGCGCGCCGGCCGTCGAGGCATCGACGTGGAGGGGCACGCCGTGGTGGTGTGGTCCCCGGAGACCGACCCACGGCAGGTGGCCGGGCTCGCCTCCACCCGCACCTATCCGCTGCGCTCCAGCTTCCGGCCGTCGTACAACATGGCGGTGAACCTGGTCGGCACCGTCGGCGCGGAGCCGGCCCGAGCCCTGCTGGAGTCCTCGTTCGCCCAGTTCCAGGCGGACCGGTCGGTGGTCGGCCTGGCCCGGCAGGTGCAGCGCAACACCGAGACCATCGAGGCGTACGGCGCGGAGGCCGCCTGCCATCACGGCGACTTCGACGAGTACTTCGCGCTGCGGGTGGCGATCGCCGACCGGGAGAAGGCGATCGCCCGGCAGGGGCAGACCCAGCGCAAGGCCGCCGCGGTGGCCTCGTTGGAGCGGCTGCGGGTCGGCGACGTGATCCGGGTGCCGTCGGGCCGGCGGGCCGGGCTGGCCGTGGTGCTGGACCCGGCGACCGGTGGGTTCGGTGAGCCCCGGCCGCTGGTGCTCACCCAGGACCGTTGGGCCGGGCGGGTCAGCCCCGGCGACTTCACCACTCCGGCCGAGGTGTTGGCCCGGATCCGGGTGCCCAAGCACTTCAACCACCGGTCCCCGGGAGCCCGGCGGGATCTCGCCGCCGAGGTCAGCGGCACCGGCCTGGATCGGCACGGTGGCCGACGCGGGGGCCGTTCCCGGCAGGTGACCGGCGAGGACCACCAGATCACCCAGCTCCGCACCGAGCTGCGTCACCACCCCTGCCATGCCTGCCCCGAGCGGGAGGAGCACGCCCGCTGGGCGGAGCGGCGTCGGCGGCTGGAGCGCGACACCGATGAGCTGCGCGAGCGCGTCAGTGGTCGTACGGGGTCCCTCGCGCGAACGTTCGACCGGATCGTGGCGTTGCTGACCGAGCGCGGCTACCTTGCCCGCGACGGCGCGGTCACCGACGCCGGTCGGATGCTGGGCCGGATCTGGACCGAGGCGGACCTGCTGGTCGCCGAGTGCCTGCGCCGGGGGGTGTGGAACGGGTTGTCCCCGGCCGAGCTGGCCGCTGCGGTGTCAGTGGTGGTGTTCGAGGCGCGCCGCGATGTCGACGAGCGGGCGTCGCTGCCGCGCGGGCCGGTGGCCGACGCGGTGGACGAGACGCTGAAGCTGTGGGGGGAGATCGAGGCCGACGAGGCGGCGCGAGGGCTGACGGCGACCCGGGAGCCGGATCTCGGTTTCGCCTGGCCCGTCTACCGGTGGGCCCGGGGCGAGGCGCTGGCGAAGGTGCTCGGCAGCGGTCACGAGATCGATGGTGAGATGCCGGCCGGTGACTTCGTCCGGTGGGCCCGACAGGTCGTTGACCTGCTCGGTCAGATTGCCGACTCTGGCGGTGCCACAACGGAGCTGCGGTCGACGGCTCGACAGGCTATAGCGGCGGTCAATCGAGGCGTTCTCGCGTACCACACGTCAGCGTAATAGTCACGCTCAGTCATTTTCGTCGGTGAAATCGACGCAGCGGACGGTTACCGCAACGGCACCCCTCGGATAGCCCGGGGGGCACTGTTGCGCCTGATCACAGCACCCCTGATCATTGCCGAGGCGTCTTGTTGACGCGTCGGTAACGAATGGGGAGAAAGCCGCCGTGGCGGAGATCAATCACTTTGAGTACGGGTGGATTACGCCCGCGCTGAGTTATGCGCTGTCCGTGCTCGGTTCGATTCTCGGTCTGGTCTGTGCCGGGCGCATCCGCACGGCCCGGACGAACGGCCAGCGGGCGTGGTGGGGTCTGCTGTCGGCCTGGGCGCTGGGCGGCACCGCCATCTGGGCCATGCACTTCATGGCCATGCTCGGCTTCGCCGTCGAGAACACTCGGATCCGCTACGACGTGCCGCTGACCGCGGCCAGCACGGCCATCGCCGTGGTGGCGGTCGGTATTGGCCTGGCCATCGTGGGCACCGGCCGGCTGAATCCGGTACGCCTGATCGCCGGCGGTATCTTCACCGGCGTCGGCGTGGCCTCCATGCACTACACCGGCATGGCCGCCATGCGCCTCAACGGCAGCCTCGGCTACGACACGGTCCGGGTCGTGCTCTCGGTGGTAATCGCCGTGGTGGCGTCCACCGTCGCGCTGTGGCTCGCGATGACCGTCCGGCGGGGGTTGGCGATCTTCGCCTCCGCGTTGGTCATGGGGGTCGCCGTCAACGGGATGCACTTCACCGGCATGAGCGCCCTGTCGGTGCACCGCCACGAACGGGCGGGTGAGGTGACCGGCGCCGGAGTGAGCACCCTGCTGGTGCCGATCGTGCTGGCGGTGATCTTCGGGGTGGTCGGTCTGCTCTACGCGCTGCTCGCCGCTCCGACCGACGACGACCGGGCCGCCGCCGCGTACCTGGACGGACGGCGGCTCTCGGAGCCACCGACCCCGGCGCCCACCGCTGCTCCGGACCCGGTCGGGCTGCGCGCCCGCTCCACCCTCGGCCAGCCCGGTACCCCGTTCCCGTCCCGCCGGGACACGCCGCCGCGCTGACGCCGTGCGGCCGGCCCGCGCCGTGTTGCTGACGGCCTCATAGATCCGGCCGCCTCCGCCCGGTACGGAGGCGGATCAGGCTGGCCGTCGGCCGGGTCGGCTGCTGTCGATCGTGAGGGCGACCAGCAGCCCGGGGTGGTCGGTCGTCCCGTGCATGGGCACCAGGCTGCGACAGCAGAGGGTGATGTCGGTGGTCGCCGTGACGTGTTGCAGTCGGCCGTCGTCGACCCGCTGATGGCCCGGCGGGGTGCAGGACCGTACGTCGGGGTCGGTGCCGGCGCGCAGGTTGAGGTCGCCGCCGAGCACTGTGGGCGCGTACCCGGCGTTGCGGCTGATCGTCGGCAGGATGGTGTCGAGCAGGTGGTCGCACTGGGTGAGCGCGACGCGGTAGCCGGTGGCTGACAGGTGCGTGGTGCAGGCGAGCAGGGCGCCGTCGACGTCGACGCAGAGCCAGGCACGTTCCTCGGGGTCGGCGAGGTCCTGCGCCGGGTGGGTTCCGGCGTACACGGTGCGCGGGGTGGTTGGCGTCCGCACGTGGGTCAGCAGCCCGATGCCGAACCGTTGGCCGTTACGGCAGCGGGTGTCGTCGCCGCTCGGGCGGTCACCGGCGGCCTGGAACGCGGCCACGACGGTCCGCCCTGGGTGAACGGTTTGGAACACGCTCTGCAGGTCGGACACGTCACCGGCGCAGATTTCGTTGAGGGTGACCAGGTCGGGCGCCTCGATGCTGATCACCTCGGCGGCCCTGGCCATCGCTCGACCGCTGTAGCAGCCGGCGCGGCCACTGTTGCAGAGGTTCAGTTGGAGCATCCGTAGGACGGTGGGCTGCGCGGCGTCCCCGGCAAACGGCGATGTGGTCGGCCGGTTGGCCGGGAGTGCGGCGGCGGCGAGTAGACAGACCACGGCCAGGGTTCGGCGCAGGAACCGGTACGGACGGGCGGCCACACGGACTCCGGGGTGCACGAGGCGACAGTCGTCGCCGAGGTGCCAGTGATCCTACTGGCGGCCGAACCGGCTGTTCAGATCCGGAGCGTTGGTGCCGAGGGGGTACGCGCGGCGCGTACCCCCTCGGGTCGCTCAGTGGGCGCGGACCGCGACGGCCGTGTAGGGCGTGGTGGGGGTCGGCGGTGTGGTGAAGCGGGCGTTGGGCAGGTAGAGCCGGCCCAGCGCCTTGGCCACCGTGGTGGGTACGTCGAAGTTCGGATCGGTGATGGTGCTGGTGAGCGCTCCGGCGGTGCCGGAGTGGTTCAGCCGGACCACCGCGATCTGGTTGAGGCGGTTCTGCACCACGTAGAGGGTGCGGCCGAGCAGCAACAGGCCGTCGCCGTTGGTGAAGGTGTGGCCCGGGACGTCCACGGCGGTGCTCGTGCCGGTCGCCGGGTCGACCCGGTACAGCGTGCCGGTGGTGGACTGGACGACGATCAGCGCCCGGCCGTCCGGTGTGGTGGTGATGCCGTTGAGGTTCACCCCCGTGCCGACCTGCTCGTACGCGCCGGTCAGGGTGATCGTGGTGAAGGCGTCGGCGGGCGGCAGCGCCCCATGGCGACCGAGCGGCAGCCGGTAGAGCACC
>NZ_JBEZGJ010000183.1:0-14112 GCF_040649965.1 Micromonospora sp. NPDC048843 | reverse complement strand
GAGCGGGCGGAGAGTTCGGCCTCGACGCCACTGATCAGCGCCATGAAGACCGGCTCGACGCCGAGGGTCCGCGCGGGTCGGCAGCAGGCCCAGCTCCGAATCGAAGTTGCCGGCCTCCAGCCGCTCCTTGACCGCGGTCAGGAAGCGGGCCGCGTCGGCGCCGTCGATCAGCCGGTGGTCGTAGGACATGGCCAGGTAGACCATCGACCGGACCGCGATGACCTCGCCCAGCTCCGGGTCGTTGACCACGACCGGACGCTTCACCACGGCGCCCGTGCCGAGCATCGCCGACTGCGGCGACGGCACGATCGGGGTGTCGAAGAGCGCGCCCCGGCTGCCCGTGTTGGTCAGCGTGAAGGTCGCCCCGGCCATCTCGTCCGGGGTGATCTTGTTGGCCCGGGTGCGCTCCGCCAGGTCGGCGATCCGCTTGGCGATGCCGCCCATGTTGAGGTCGCCGGCGTTGTGGATGACCGGCACGAGCAGCCCGCGCTCGGTGTCCACGGCGATGCCGAGGTGCTCGGCGGCCGGGTAGGTGATCGTGCCGCCGTCCAGGTCCATGCTGGCCTGGATGATCGGGTGGGTCTGCAGCGCCTCGATGGCGGCGAGGGCGAAGAACGGCAGGAAGGACAACTTCACGCCGTGCTTGGCCTGGAACGAGTCCTTCGCCTGGACCCGCAGCTTGGCGACCTTGGTGACGTCGACCTCGACGACAGTGGTCAGCTGCGCCGTCTCGTGCAGCGACTGCTGCATCCGCTTGGCGATCGTCGCCCGGATCCGCGGCAGCTTCTCCGTGGTGCCCCGCTTGGAGCTCGGCTGCGGCTTCGCGGCCGGCTTGGCCGGGGCCGCGGCGGCGGCGGGAGCGGCAGCCGGAGCGGCCTTGGCGGCCTTCGCCTTCTCGGCGGCCTCCAGCACGTCCTGCTTGCGGATCCGACCACCCACGCCGGTGCCGTTGAGCGCGGCCAGGTCGACGCCGTGCTCACTGGCCAGCTTGCGCACCAGCGGGGTCACGTACCCGGCGGCTTCCTCGCCGGCACCCGGCGCCGGGGCGGACGGGCGTGCCGGCGCCGAGGTCGACGCGGCCGGCTGGGCGGCCTGCTCGGTCTTCGCCGGCTGCGCCGAGCTCTCGGTCTCCGCGGCGGGCTCGCTGTACGAGGCGCCCTGCGTCGGCTCCTCGACCTTCGGCTCCGGCTTCGGCTCGGCCTTCGGCGCCGGCTTGGCCTCTGCCTTCGGCTCGGGCTTCGGCTCGGGCTGCGCCTGGGCGGGGGCACCACCGGCAGCGCCGATGATCGCCAGGTCGGCGCCGACCGCAGCGGTCTCGTCCTCGGCGACCTTGATCTCCAGCACCGTGCCGGCGACCGGCGACGGGATCTCGGTGTCCACCTTGTCGGTGGAGACCTCCAGCAGCGGCTCGTCGACCTCGATGGTCTCGCCGACCTGCTTCAGCCAGCGGGTGACAGTCCCCTCGGTGACGCTCTCGCCCAAGGCGGGCATCTTCACCGCGGTGCCCTCGCCCGACGAGGCGGCAGCCGGGGCCGGCGCCTCGGCCGGGGCCTCGTCCTGGGCCACCTCGTCGGCGGTGCCCTCGGCGGCGGCCGTCGGCTCGGCGGCCGGCTCGACCGACTCGGCCGGGGCCTGCTCCTGCGGGGCGGCCTCGCCACCGCCGGTCGACTCGCCCTCACCGGCGATGACTGCCAGCTCGCTGCCGACCTCGGCGGTCTCGTCCTCGCCGACCACGATCCGGCTCAGCACGCCGGCAGCGGGTGACGGGATCTCGGTGTCGACCTTGTCGGTCGAGACCTCGAGCAGGGGCTCGTCGACCTCGACCGTGTCGCCCTCCTGCTTGAGCCAGCGAGTGACGGTGCCCTCGGTGACGCTCTCGCCGAGCCGGGGCATGGTGACCGATACCGGCATTTTCTGAGACTCCTTCATTCCCCTGGTGGGATCTTCGCCCGTCGCCGGACGCCGCGGTTGTGGATGATCAGGCGTGCGCGTGCAGCGGCTTGCCGGCGAGGGCCAGGTGCGCCTCGCCCAGGGCCTCGTTCTGGGTCGGGTGGGCGTGCACGAGCTGGGCGACCTCCGCCGGGTAGGCCTCCCAGTTGTAGATGAGCTGCGCCTCACCGATCAGCTCACCCACCCGGGCGCCGATCATGTGTACGCCGACCACCGGGCCGTCCTCGACCCGGACCAGCTTCACGAAGCCGGTGGTCTTGAGGATCTGGCTCTTACCGTTGCCACCCAGGTTGTAGTTGTACGTCTTGACCTTGTCAGCGCCGTACTGCTCCTTGGCCTTGGCCTCGGTGAGACCCACCGACGCCAGCTCCGGATCGCAGTAGGTGACGCGCGGGATGCCGACCTCGTCGATCACGGCGGGGGTCTGCCCGGCGATCTCCTCGGCCACGAAGATGCCCTGCTGGAAGCCCCGGTGCGCGAGTTGGAGGCCGGGCACGATGTCGCCGACCGCGTAGACGTTCGGCACGCTGGTGCGCAGCCGCTCGTCGGTCAGCACGAAGCCGCGGTCCATCTTGACGCCCTGCTCCTCGTACCCGAGGTTGGCGGTGTTCGGGCCGCGACCCACGGCGACCAGCAGCAGCTCCGCCTCGACGGTCTCGCCGCCCTGGATGGTCAGCTTGACGCCGCTCTCGGTCTTCTCGACCTTCTCGAACGGCTTGCCGACCTTGAAGTTGATCTTCCGCTTGCGGAACGCCCGCTCCAGCGCCTTGGACGACTCCTCGTCCTCGGCGGCGACCAGCCGGGGCAGCGCCTCGACGATCGTCACGTCCACGCCGAAGGACTTCCACACGCTGGCGAACTCGACGCCGATCACGCCGCCACCGAGCACGATCACCGACGACGGCACCCGGTCCATCGTGAGAGCGTGGTCGCTGGTGATGATCCGCTCGCCGTCGACATCCAGGCCGGGCAGGCTCTTCGCGTACGAGCCGGAGGCCAGGACGATGTTGCGGCCGGTGTAACGCTTGCCGTCCACCTCGACCACGTTCTTGCCGACCAGCTTGCCGGCGCCCTCGACGATCGTGATGCCCTTGTTGCCCTTCAACATGCCCTGCAGGCCCTTGTACAGGCGGGCGATCACGCCGTCCTTGTACGAGTTGACCCCGGCCATGTCGATGCCGATCAGCTCGGCCTTCACGCCGAACTGCTCCGACTCGCGGGCCTGGTCGGCGATCTCGGCGGCGTGCAGCAGGGCCTTCGTCGGGATGCAGCCGTTGTGCAGGCAGGTGCCGCCGAGTTTGCCCTTCTCGACCAGCGCGACCTTCAGGCCCAGCTGGACGGCGCGCAGCGCGGTCGCGTAGCCGCCGCTGCCACCTCCGAGAATGACAATGTCGAAGGTCGCTTCGTTCGGCTCGCTCACGTCCAACTCCCAGGTCGCGTCGCTGCATCGGGGGTCACAGAGGTGTAACAGGGACACACCCCACCTCGGTCATCTTGTCACCACTGGGCACAGGGTGCGTACCGAGGTGCCCAACGACACGTCATCGACACGTACCCTTGGCACCGTTGTCGATGACGCACGGTGGGGGAGAGATCCGGTGGGCTTGTTCCGGCGCCGCAAACAGGCGGCTGTGCCGAGCCATGACCGCGCCGCCAGTCGCGGCGATCTGGACCATTTGGAGAACTTCATCCGGAGTCGGCGCGGCGTCGAGGCGTACATCGAACCCCGCACGACGGTGACGGAGACCACCGTCATCCTGATCGCCGACGACGGGGAGTGGACCCGTCGGCGCATCGACGGCCCGGACGGCGCCCGGCGCTTCGCGTACCGGATGGGCATCCCGGTGTACGACGTCCGGCTGATGGGCTACCCGCAGCGGATGCGCGACTTCAACGAGCGGCGCAAACGTCGCCCCGAGCGGCACTGAGCCACGCGACCCGAGCGGCACTGAGCCACGCGACCCGAGCGGCACTGAGCCACGCGAAAGGGGCCCCCTTGAGCAGGGGGCCCCTTTCGCGTTTTCCGTCAGCCGTTGGCGGCGACATCCTCGACGAGCTGCACCAGCGTGCGGACCGGAACGCCGGTGCCGCCCTTGGTCCAGTAGCCGGTCGGCTCGCCCGAGTGGTAGCCCGGCCCGGCGATGTCGATGTGCGCCCAGGCCACGTCGTCGGTCACGAACTCGCGCAGGAACACGCCGCCCTGCAGCATGTGACCGGCCCGGTCCATCCCGGCGTTGACCTGCGAGATGTCCGCCACATCCGACTCCATGCCCTTACGGACGTCGTCGGGCAGCGGCATCGGCCAGGCCGGCTCGCCGACGGCGTCGCCGACCACCTTCACCCGGTCGCACAGCTGCGGGGTGCCCATCACGCCGGCCATCCGCTTGCCCAGCGCGATGACCTGGCCACCGGTCAGGGTGGAGGTCTCGAACAGGTAGTCGGTGCCGTCCGCGCAGGCGCGGGCGATGGCGTCGCCCAGGATCATCCGGCCCTCGGCGTCGGTGTTGAGCACCTCGACCCGCTTGCCGTTGAACATGGTGATCACGTCACCCGGCCGGTAGCTGGTGCCCGACGGCATGTTCTCCGCCATCGGCAGGTACGCGCTGACCGCCACCGTCGGCTTCAGCGCGGCGATCGCCAACATGGCCGCGCCCACCGCGGCGGCGCCCGCCATGTCGGACTTCATCTCCCACATGCCCTGCGCCGGCTTGATCGAGATGCCGCCGGTGTCGAAGGTGATGCCCTTGCCGACCAGCGCGACCCGCTTGCCGTTGCCGCCGTCCTGCGGGGTGTAGGTCAGCTTCACCAGCCGCGGGGGAGCCTCCGAGCCCTGCCCGACCGCGACGATGCCGCCGTACCCGCCGGCGGCCAGCGCCGCCTCGTCGAGCACCTCGACGCCGAGGCCCGCCTCGCGCGCCGCGCTGGCGACCGCATCGGCGAACGACGGCGGACGCAGCTCGTTCGGAGCGGTGTTCACCCAGTCCCGGCTGAGCCGGACCGCGCCTGCCACCGCCTGCGCCCGGGCGACCTCCGCCTGGGCGCCCGCGTCGCCGGCGTCCGGCACCGCGATGAGCACCTCGGCCACCGGCTCGCGCCGGGTCGGCTGGGGCCGGGTCTTGTAACCGGCGAACCGGTACCCACCCAGCAGCGCGCCCTCGGCGACCGCGCGCAGCTCGGCCGACGCGTCCGCGTCGTCCGGCAGCGGCAGCGCCAGCGCGACACGGGGTGCGCCCGCCAGGGCCCGGATCGCCGCACCGGCGGCCCGACGCAGCGTCTCCGGGGCCGGGGCGGCACCCGACGGCTCCGGGCCGAGCCCGACCGCGGTGACCAGCGGGGCGGTCACGGTGCCCAGCGTGGCCAGCTTGATGACCTCACCCGGCCCGCCGGTCGCGCCGAGCAGCGCGAGGGTCTCGGTCAGCTTGCCGTCGAACGCGGCCGCGATGCTCTCCGCGCCGCTGGCGAGCAGCAGGGTGCCGGCGAGGCCGCTGGTGGCGCCCTGCTCTCCGGTCTGGCTGTGCACGCCGATCACGATCGCGTCGACGGCGAGCTCGGCCGGGTCGGTGTCGACCAGGCTCAGGTTGGTGGTGCGGGGTGAAGTCACTGAAGCTACTCCGGGCGGGCCGGGCCGGTCGCGGCGTCGCGTACCAGCGGTGAAGGTCTCCGGCGGAACCTACCCGCCGGACGTCATGGCTGTCCCGCCGACAGCGCCAGCGGGCTCCCGCCGATGCTAACCAGCGACGTTGCCCCCGGTAAGTTGCCACCCATGACCGACGTGACCTCCGACGCCGCCGCGACCCGGCTGCGTCGTTCCCCGCTGCACGAGCGGCACACCGCCGCCGGAGCCAAGTTCGCCCCCTTCGGGGGCTGGGAGATGCCCCTGGAGTACGCCGGCGGCGGAGTGCTCAAGGAGCACACAGCTGTGCGTACGGCGGTCGGGGTCTTCGACGTGTCACACCTGGGCAAGGCCCGGGTGAGCGGCCCCGGCGCGGCCGACTTCGTCAACTCCTGCCTCAGCAACGACCTGGGCCGGATCGGCCCGGGCCGGGCGCAGTACACGCTCTGCTGCGACGACGCCACCGGCGGTGTGGTGGACGACATCATCGCCTACCTGTACGCCGACGACCACGTCTTCCTCATCCCGAACGCGGCGAACACCGCCGAGGTGGTGCGCCGGTTGCGCGCCGCCGCTCCCGCGCAGGTGACGGTCACCGACGAGCACGAGGCGTACGCGGTGCTGGCCGTGCAGGGCCCCCGCTCGGCCGAGTTGCTGGCCGCCCTGGACCTGCCCACCGAACACGGCTACATGAGCTTCTCCGCCGCGAGCCTGGCCGGGGTGGAACTGACCGTCTGCCGTACCGGCTACACGGGTGAGCTGGGCTACGAACTGGTGGTGCCGGCGGAGCACGCGGTCGCCGTCTGGGATGCGCTCTTCGCCGCCGGCGCGGCGTTCGAGCTGCGCGCCTGCGGGCTGGCCGCCCGGGACACGCTGCGCACCGAGATGGGTTACCCGCTGCACGGGCAGGACCTCTCCCTGGACATCAGCCCGGTGCAGGCCCGCTCCGGCTGGGCGGTCGGCTGGGACAAGCCGACCTTCTGGGGCCGCGACGCGCTGCTCGCGGAGAAGGCCGCCGGCCCCCGGCGTACGCTGCGCGGTCTGGTGGCCGTAGACCGGGCCATCCCGCGGCCCGGCATGACCCTGCACGTGGGCGACACCCAGGTGGGTGAGGTGACAAGCGGCACCTTCTCCCCAACCCGCAAACAGGGCATAGCGCTGGCCCTGCTGAACACCAACGCCAACCTCGCGGACGGCGACGAGGTCGAGGTCGACATCCGAGGCCGCCGAGCCCCCCTGAAGCTGACGAAGCCCCCCTTCGTAACCCCCTCAGTGAAGTAACCCCACCGCCTTGCCCCGGTGATCAAGAGGTTTGCGTCATGTTTGGACGAGATTCTGACGCAAACCTCTTGATCAACTGGGGTTCGGGGTTGGGGGTTCGCCTGAGTCCAGGACTGCTTGGGTCCAGCCGCCCTCTATGACGCCTGTCGCGTCCAGGACGGCCCAGTCGACTACCTCGGTCGCCTCCACTACCACTGGGGCGCCGATGCGCACGCTCTGGTCGGTGTTGGCGTCGCTGGCGCTCACGCCGACGATGCGTTCCGGGGTCTCCCACGAGGTGACGCCCGCCCATACGTACTCCGGGCCGTCGTCTCCGGGCAGGCCGTACTTCACCACCAGTTGCGACTCGGTGGGAAGTTGGCCGGCGACGAAGCGGGCCCGCGCGTCATCCAGCGCGGCTCGGGCGGTGGCGACCGCGCGGCTCATCGCGTCGCCGGAGCGGGCGTAGCGCACGTCCGGCTGGATCCCGGAGAACAGTGTCGCGCAGGCGGCGGCGTAGTAGCGCCCGTCCGGGCCGGGGTGCCCGGCCGGCGGGCGCAGGCTGAGGAACGAGTCGGCCTCCGGGTCGGTCGCCGGGTCCAGTTCGAGGCGGAGCAGCACCGGGGCGGTGGCACCGTGCTGCTCCGGGTTGCCGTACGCCACAGCGATGTCGTGCCCGGTGACAGTGGCCAGCACCGGGAGCTGCACGAACGCCGGCACCTCCTCGCCGGTGAGCCCGTCGGTCCAGTCCCGCAGCAGTCGACGGGCCGCCCCGGTCATCACCGCACCCCAGGCGCGGGTGAGGTGGTCGGGCACCCCCTGGGTCTGCAACTCCAGCAGACCGAAGCGGCGCAGCCCCTTGGTGGTGAACCACAGGCCCTCGGTGTCCGAGGAGTACGGCACCAGCACCCAGTCGACCAGCCGGATGCGGCCCTGCTCGTCGGGGAGGGAGCGCAGCGCTGTCGCCGGGTCGAGGAACTGGAGGCCGAAGACGTCCACCACGTCGCTGTCCACGGATTCCGCCACGGCGGCCGCTACCGCCCGGGCGGCCCACTCGTGCGCGGGTGGCCAACCGGGCCGGTACTCGGCCTGTACGACCACCAGGTGCGTCGCCGCCGCCAGCCGGTCCAGCTGCTCCTTCGTGGCACCGAACGCGGTGAGCAGGTCCGGTGGCAGCTCGGGGAACTCGGCGATCGGTCGGGTGTCGACGCTCATCAGCGGGCTGTCGAGCATCTGCCGGGCCAGCCCGTGCACGGGCTCGGCCAGCCGGCCGGTCAGGGCCGCCACCGCTGTCTTCGCACTGACCTTCGGTAGCCCCGCCATCGGCACCAGGTAGGTCGCGCTGAGCGACTCCGGCACCGGTACGGGCAGGAAGTCGTCCGTGATGAGCATTGTGGGATCCCCCGGTGGCCGCGCCGGTGTTGTCGAGCCGAACGCTACCCGGCCCGCCGGGCCCGGTTCAGCCGGACAGCACCAGACCCAGGTAGACCAGCGTGGTGACCACCTCGACTGTCGCGCCGAGGACGTCGCCGGTGATCCCGCCGAGGCGGCGTACCACGTGGTTGAGCAGCCCTAGCGCGACGGCGATCGCGGCGACGACGGCCAGCGGCCCCTGCCACGGACGGCCCGGCACCGCGGGCACCGCCAGCAGCACGACGGTGACCGCGCCGGCGGCCACTGCCACCGGCCCGACAGTGCCGGCGACCAGCGCGCCCAGCCCGTCGGGCCGGGCCGCGGGCACTCCCCGCCGGCAGGCCACAGTGACGCCGAGCCGCCCGGCCGCGGTCGCCGCGACCACAGCCGCGAGGCATGCCGGCCAGGACCGACCGGCGAGGTCGGCGAGCGCCGCGGCCTGCACCAGGAGTACGACCACTAGGGCGACCACCCCGAACGGGCCGACGTCCGGCTTCTTCATGATCTCCAGGGCGGCGGCGCCCCGTCGGTACGAGCCGAGCGCGTCCACGGTGTCGGCCAGCCCGTCCAGGTGCAGCCCCCGGCTGAGCAGCGCGGCGACGCCGACTGTCACACCGGCCGCCACCAACGGTGGGGCGAGCGCCCCGGCCAGCAGCAGCACACCGGCCAGCACTGCGCCGAGTAGCGCGCCCACCACCGGGGCGAGGGCCATCGCCGTGCCGGCGACCGGGCGGTCGATGCGCCCGGCCCGCACCGGCAGCGTGGTGAACGTGGTGACCGCCAGCCGGGCCCCCGCGAGCAGCCGTGGCTCAGCCGGCACGCCAGCCCGACGCCGGCTGCTCGTCCGCCCCGGTGCTGGCCGGGCCCGGCCCGGCCGGCTCCGGCTCGGCGAAGTCGGGCTCGGTCGAGTCGGGCTCGGTGAGATCCGGGTCGGCGTAGCTCGGGTCGGCGTAGCTCGGGTCGGTGGACTCCGGCTCGTCGACGGCCGGGTCGGTGTCGTCGGTGCCGGCCAGCGACGGGTGCACCGGCAGCGCGGCGGACAGCGCCAGCACCGAGCGCAGCAGCGGCAGCGCGACAAGCGCGTTCGCGCCCTCACCGAGATCCATCCGCAGGTCGAGCAGCGGGGTGAGGCCCAGCACGTCGGCGGCGAGCCGGACGGCCGGGTGCCCGCCGTGGTCGGCCAGCAGGCACCAGTGCCGGGCCTGCCCGGCCAGGTCGCGGCTCACCATGCCGGCGGCCAACCCGACCGGCCCGTCGAGCAGCACCGGCACCCGGCGGGCGGTGGCGCCGAGCAGCACGCCGGTGGCCACCGCCACGTCGCCGCCGCCCAGCTCGGCCAGGATGTCCTTGGCGCCGCGCGACGAGCGCCGGGTGCGGTGCAGCGCGTCGCGTACCGCCGCGCAGCGGATCATCCACGCCGCGTCGTCGATCTCGCCGGAGTCGGTGATCACCCGGCCCAACACGGCCGGCGGCTCCGCGCCCGCTGTCGCCGCGAGCACCGCCGCGGCCGCCGCCTCGGTGCCGGCGCCGCACGCGCCGAGCACCAGCAGCTGTACGCCGGCGTCGGCGGCCTGCTCGGCCAACCGCCAGCCGTAGCGCAGCGCGGACTCCACCTGCTCCGGCGCGAGGGCCGGCTGGTCTTCGATCGGCGCGGAGGGCGGAGTGTCCACCACCTGGAGACTCGCGCCGCTCTCAGCGGCCAGCCGTGCCAACGCGCCCTGGCCGGCGCGGGCCTGCGCGGCGCGGCGCGCCGATTCACCGGCGACGGTGCCGGCCGCCGCCCCGCCGGCGTGGTCGCCGTGCAGCAGCAGCACCCGCACCGAGCCCCAGGCGGCAGGGGTCGAGGTGCCCTGGGTGGCGGCGGCGAAGCCCACCACCCGGTCCAGCACGCCCAGCCCGGCGCCCGGTACGTCCAGCGTGGCCAGCCGGTCGATCGCCTGCGGCCCGGCGTACTCGTCGGGCATCGGCAGCTCCATGCCGGGCTGGATGACCAGCCCGGTGGACACCATCGGCAGCGCCATCGTCGGCGCGGCCCACGGGTTGCCCGGCTCCGCGGTCGGGGTGGCCGGAGGCGTGTGGGTCAGCACGTCGGGCAGCTGCACCTCGGGGGTGGGCTCACTGTCGGCCAGGCTCGCCAAGGTCGGTGCGGCGGCGGCCGTCGGCGCGGTCACGGGGGCGGGAACGGACTGTTCAGTCGCGGCGGCGACCGACTTGAGCCAGACCGGCTGACCGGCGACGACCAGTACGACAGCGTCGCAGGCGTCGGCGACCGCGCGGTTGGCCGCGCCGAGCGCGTCGGTGAACGCCCGGCCCAGCGGGGTGGTCGGCACCAGCGACAGCCCCACCTCGGGGCTCACCAGCACCACCCGGGCGGCACAGCCGCGGATCGCCTCGGCCAGTTCGGCGATGGTGGCCACGTCGTCGGCGGGCTGGTGGTCCGGGTCGAGCAGCACCGTCACCCACCCGCCCAGGTCGTCGACGAGCAGCATCTCGTTGGGCTCGGCGGACTCCAACACGTCGGCCAGCCGGCGCGGGTCCTCGGTGGTCTCCTCGGTGGTCCAGCTGCCCGGCCGTCGGGCGCGGTGCGCCGCCAGCCGGGTCGCCCACTCGGTGTCCTCCGGGTCGCCCTCGGGCGCGGTGGCGACGTAGCGGACCACCGGCGCGTCGGTGACCAGGGACTCGGCGAACTCGGACTTGCCGGACCGGATACCGCCGAGCACCAGGACCGTGTTCCACCCGTCTACGGACATGCCCGTACCTTAAGGCCGCCCACGGTTGTGGTGCCTGCCGGCCCGTCGTTCAGTCGCAGTGTTCGAACCCGCTGCCGTAACTGACCCCGCCGGTGGAGCCGCCCCACTTGACGCACGTCCCGGCGGCGGTGGCCCGCACCGGTCCGGCGTAGTAGTCGAAGGACCCGCTGTCGGTGCTGCGTGTCCGCCCCTGCACCTCCAGGTACGCCGAGGCGGCCGACTTCGCGCCGACCGCGGTGTCCTTGAGGGTGACCACGCAGTTGGTGCCGGTGCCCGAGTGGTACAGCAGGAAGACTCGGCCCTTGCGCTGCCCGTCCCCGCCGGTCAGCGTCGCCGAGTCGATCACCTGGTAGCCGCTGCCGCACGCCTGCGCCGCCGTGTACGGGTTGGGCCGGCTCGACGGGGTGCGGGTGGGCGTCGGTCGGCTGCTTGTCGTACCGGTCGGCGTACCGCCCGGCGTCGTGGTGCGCGGGTCCGGCGCGTTGGTTGGCGCGTCGGTCTGTCCGCCGGAGGCGGTCGGTGCGGCGGACGCGGTGCGGCTGGTGCCCGGCGCGCCGCTCGGTGAGGGTCCCGAGGTGCTCGCACCTCCGTCGTCGAGCGCGCCGCCGTCCGGGGCCGCCGCCGACTCGCCGGCCAGTGCGGGTGGGTGGTTCGCCCCACCCGGCTCCCCGTCGGGTCGTAGGGCCGCCACGGCCACCGCGATCAGTGCCACGAGAGCGACAGCGCCAACCCCGACCAGCAGTTGCCGGCGTCGGCCGGACGACCCCGTCCGCAACACGTCCTCCCGGGTCGACCCCGGCCCGCTCACCGGCGAGGCCGCGAAGCCGGCCGGCGTGCGCACGGCGGCAGCCCCGACCGGCGCGGGCTGCCCGACCGGCGTCGGTCCGGCCGAGAGCGGCGGTGCGGCCGGCGGCACGGGGGGTGTGGCGGCCGGCGGGGCGGGGGGTGTGGCGGCCGGTGTGACCGGAACGGCCGCGGGCGTCCCCGGGGTGGGGGCGGCCAGCGCCCACGGTGGGCGGGCCGAGACCGGAATGCTCGCCAGTGTCGCGTCGCGGGCATCGGCGGCGGCAGCGGCCAACTCGGCGGCGCTGGCGAACCGGTCCTCCGGACGCTTGGCCAGCGCGCGGCTCACCACTGCGGCAACCGCCGGTGGGGTGTCCGCCGGCAGCGCCGCCGGGTCCTCCTGGGCGTGCCGCAGCGCCACCGCGAGGGGGTTGTCACCGTGGAAGGGCGGCTGCCCGGCAAGGCAGAAGTACGCCACCGCGCCGAGCGCGTAGATGTCCGTGGCGGCCGAGACCGGCTGCCCGGTGGCCTGCTCGGGAGACATGTACGAGGCGGTGCCGAGCACCATGTTCGCGGCGGTGAGCCCCGCCATGGCGCGGGACCGGGCGATGCCGAAGTCGACGAGCACCACAGTGCCGTCGTCCTTGACCAGCAGGTTGCCCGGCTTCACGTCCCGGTGCACGATGCCGGCGAGGTGGGCGGTGTGCAGCGCGTCGGCGGCCTGGGCCAGCACCGACATCGTGGTGGCCGGATCAAGCCGCCCCGCCGCGCGTACCCGGGCGGACAGCGGCTGGCCCTCGACGTACTCCATCACCAGGTAGTCGACCTGGCTGCCGTCGTCGAGCGCGGCCTGCCCGACGTCGTGCACCGGGACCACGCCGGGGTGCCGCAGCGCGGCCAGCATCCGCGCCTCGGCCCGGAAGCGGGCGGTGAACTCCGGATCGGCGACCAGCGACGGCAGCAGAACCTTGACGGCGACCTCGCGTTCCAGCAGCACGTCAGTGCCGCGCCAGACCGCGCCCATCCCACCCGTCGCCACCCGCTCGCCCAGCCGGTATCGGTCCCCGAGCAGCACTCCCCGTGTCAGCACCGAGCCACCGTACCGGCCGGCGTCGATTGGATTGATCCACCCCGTGGGCCCCCGCCGGGCGAGCGAGCGGCCGTTGCGCGCCGGGCCGACTACGCTGGCGAGGGTTCGTCCCACGGGGACTTCAGCGGCGAGGGGAGACGCGGCATGGCGTGGAGCTGGCGGTACGAGGGCACGGACGGCAAGACGGTCGAGGGGCCGGCGGAGTCGTTCGGCAGCCAGGCCGACGCCGAATCCTGGATCGGTCAGACCTGGCGGGAGCTCGCGGCGTCCGGCGTCACCTCGGTCGCGCTCGTCGAGGACGACCGGGTGGATTACCGGATGAGCCTGCTGCCCACGGCCGAGTGATGGCCTACGACCGCCCGGGCGGTGACGGGCTGGTCCTCGGCGTGCCCAAGGCGGCGTTCCGGCCCAGCCCGGTCTTCCTCGGCCTGGTCGCGCTCTTCGCGGTCAGCGGGGTGCTGACCTGGAACGGGTACGGCAGCGTCCGGTTCAACGTGTTCCTCTTCGTGGTGTCCGGTTGGCTGGTGTCGCTCTGCCTGCACGAGTACGCCCACGCGGTGGTCGCCTACCGGGCCGGCGACCGGGACATCGCCCACCGTGGCTACCTGACGCTCAACCCGTTGAAGTACACCCACCCGCTGCTGTCGATAGTGCTGCCGGTGGTGGTGGTGCTGCTCGGCGGCATCGGTCTGCCCGGCGGCGCGGTCTGGGTGGACCGGCACGCCATCCCGGGCCGACTGCGGCACACCCTGGTCAGCCTCGCCGGCCCGGCGACAAACGTGCTGTTCACGCTGGTGCTGGTGGCGGCACTGCGGATCGGCATCGAGTCGGGTGGCCCGGTGGAGTTCTGGGCGGGGGTGGCGCTGCTCGCCTTCCTGCAGCTCACCGCGAGCTTCCTGAACCTGCTGCCGGTGCCCGGCCTGGACGGCGGCAACATGATCCAGCCGTGGCTCAACCCGCAGTGGCGCAAGATGTACGACCTGTTCGCGCCGTACGGCTTCATCCTGCTCTTCGCGCTGCTGTGGAACCCGCGCATCGGCGGCTGGTTCTTCGACGCGGTCTTCGCGGTCGGTGACCTGCTCGGTCTGCCGTCGTGGCTCTACGCCACCGGCCTGGAGCTGATCCGCTTCTGGCGGTGACCGTCTACCGGGCGGAGCTGACCTGGCCGACGACCGGGCGGAGCTGACCTGACCCGGCCGGGGGGGGGGGGCGGCCCGCCGCCGCCCCCGCCGCCGCGGGCGGCGGCGCCGCGC
>NZ_JBEZGJ010000182.1:0-14387 GCF_040649965.1 Micromonospora sp. NPDC048843 | reverse complement strand
GGGTCCGGGACGACCGGCCCCGCGAGGACCGGCCCCGCGAGGACCGGCCCCGCGACGCACCCCTGGTGATCGCCAGGTGTGCGCGGCCGGGGCACGTCCGGGGAGCGCTCGTCAGCCGATCACTGGGTCGTGTCGGTGGCGCGCAGGCGCAGCATCGTCCACGACGCGGGCGGAAGAGTCAGCTGGACGCTGGCGTCGACGCCGCGTGCCGTGTCGTTGGGGCGCGGCGCGGCGTGGTCCGGACCGTCGGCGGTGTTCTTGGCGTGCATTTCGGTGCCGCCGACCGTGACGCACTCGATGATGTCGCTGACCTGGGCGCCGGCGACGTCGATGGTCACCTCGGCCGGGGTGTCGAGGGCGCGGTTGACGAGGAAGACGGTCATCTCCCCGGTGGTGTCGTCCCAGGTGGAGGCCGCGTCGACCGCGTCGATCTCACCGAAGCGGTCGGTGGTCGTCGTGCTGCCCTCGCGCAGCACGTCCAGCACGGTGCCCTGAGCGTGCCGGGCGGTGCGGGCGAAGGGGTGGAAGATGGTCTGCCGCCAGGCCGAGCCGCCCGTCTCGGTCATGATCGGTGCGATGACGTTCACCAGTTGGGCCTGGCAGGCCGCGCTCACCCGGTCGCTGTGCCGCAGCAGGCTGATGAGCAGGCCGCCGACGACGACAGCGTCGGCCACGCTGTAGTGATCCTCCAGCAGGGGCGGCGCGACCGGCCAGTCCTCGCCGCTCGGCGGCGTGGACGGGGCTGCGGACTGGTACCAGACGTTCCACTCGTCGAACGCGATCATGATCTTCTTGGTCGACCGGCGGATCGCTCCGACCGAGTCGGCGATGGCGGTGACGGCGTCGATGTACCTGTCCATGTCCTCGGCCGAGGCGAGGAAGCTGGCCAGGTCGTTGTCGACCGGCTGGTAGTACGCGTGCAGCGAGATCAGGTCCACGTCGTCGTACGCCTCGGTCAGCACGTCGCGCTCCCAGCTGCCGAAGGTCGGCATACCGAGGTGTGAGGAGCCGCAGGCGACGAGTTCGAGGTCGGGATCGAAGCGGCGCATGGCCTTCGCGGTCTGCGCCGCGAGTCGCCCGTACTCGGTCGCGCTGCGCTGACCCACCTGCCACGGGCCGTCCATCTCGTTGCCCAGGCACCACAGCTTGATCCCGTAGGGATCGACAGCGCCATTGTCGCGGCGCTGGTCGGCGAGGTGGCTCCCACCGCGATGATTGGCGTACTCGAGCAGGTCGACGGCCTCGGCGGTGCCTCGGGTGCCGAGGTTGACCGCCATGATCGGATCGACGCCGGCCTTGCCGACCCAGCGCATGAACTCGTCGAGCCCGAACGCGTTGGTCTCCAGGCTGTGCCAGGCGAGGTCGAGCCTCGCCGGTCGTTTGTCGACCGGGCCGACGCCGTCCTCCCAGCGGTAGGAGGAGACGAAGTTGCCGCCCGGGTAGCGCACCGTGGTGACGCCCAACTCGCGCACCAGCTCGAGGACGTCGCCCCGGAAGCCGTCGGCGTCGGCCGTCGGGTGCCCCGGCTCGTAGATTCCGTTGTAGACGCAGCGACCCAGGTGCTCCACGAACGAGCCGAAGAGCCGACGGGGCACCGGCGCGACGCGTCGGCGGGGGTCCACTGTCAGGCGGGCCGTGTTCACGCCGTTCTCCGGCGCGCTGTCGAGGTGGGTGTTCAGGGCTGGCTCCCTTCGTGCAGGTCCGACGCCGGCAGCACTGCCCGAGCGCCGGGACCGAGGGGTGGTGGAGGCACTGTGAGCTCTGGACAACGTGATCGACTTCGATTACGTTCTCGATCTATGTAAACGTTACCGATTACGTTTACGTAAGGGAACACGACGCCTGGATCAATGTCTGGCCGGCATCCCCGCGGGTCCTGCCGCCCCGGCCGAAAGACCAGCTTGTCGCGGTGATTGGGGTGACCGGGTGACCACTGTTGAGCCGGAGATCGAGGCGACCTACACCGATGCGACAGCGCCCGTCGACCAACGGGTGTCGGACCTGTTGGCCCGGATGACCCGCGAGGAGAAGCTCGCGCAACTGGGCAGCACGTGGGCGTTCACACTGCTGGAGAGCGGACGGTTCGCGGCGGAGCGGGCCCGGCCGATCCTTCGACACGGCCTCGGGCACGTGACCCGCGTCGCCGGCGCGACCAGCCTGAAGGCGGCGCAGGTGGCGCGGGCCGCCAACGAGATCCAGCGCTTCCTGGTCAGCGAGACCCGGCTGGGGATCCCGGCGATCGTGCACGAGGAGGTCTGCTCGGGGGTGATGGCCCGCGAGGCGACCATCTTCCCGCAGGCGATCGGCGTCGCGAGCACCTGGGCGCCGGAGCTCAACCGGCAGCTGGCGGACGCCGTCCGCGCACAGATGCGCGCCATGGGAAGCCACCAGGGGCTCTCGCCGGTGCTGGACGTGGTGCGCGACCCACGGTGGGGTCGCACCGAGGAGACCTACGGCGAGGACCCGTACCTGGTGTCCCGGATGGGCGTGGCATTCGTCAGGGGCCTCCAGGGTGCCGACCTGACCGACGGCGTCCTCGCCACCGCCAAGCACTTCGTCGGCTACGGGGCGTCCGAGGGCGGGCTGAACTGGGCGCCTGCCCACCTGCCGCCGCGACTGCTGCGCGAGGTGTACCTGTATCCGTTCGAGGCGGCGGTCCGCGACGGCGGGCTCCAGTCGGTGATGGCCGGCTACCACGAACTCGACGGCGTCCCGTGTCATGCCAACCAGGAACTCCTCGCCGACGTCCTGCGCGGGCAGTGGGGCTTCACGGGCACCGTGGTCTCCGACTACTTCGCCGTCAACGACCTCCACTCGTACCACCACTTCGCGCAGGACAAGCAGCAGGCCGCGACGGTGGGCCTCGGCGCGGGCGTGGACGTCGAGCTTCCAGCGACGGACGCGTACGCGGACGCTCTCACCCGCGCCCTGGACGCTGGCGAGGTCAGCGAGGCCCAGCTCGACGAGGCTGTCGCGCGGATCCTTCGGCACAAGGTCGAACTCGGGCTCTTCGAGAACCCGTACGTCGACGAGGACGCGGCCTCGACGTCGGCAAACGCCGAGCGGCACCGGGACGTGGCGCTGGAGATCGCCCGCCGCAGCCTCGTCCTGCTCAAGAACGACGGAGTGCTGCCACTGCTCGCGGATGCCGGAACTGTCGCTCTCATCGGCCCGAACGCCGACAACGCCCGACACCTGCTCGGTGACTACTCGTTCGTGGCCCACATCGAGGCGTTGGTCCAGGCGCGCAAGCGGCGCGGCCTGCTCGGCGAGATGATGACGATCCCCGACGATCTGGAGATCGACGAGAGTACCGAGGGTGTACCCACCGTGCGGGACGAACTCGCGACGCGGCTGGGCGACCGGCTGCGCTTCGCCCCGGGCTGCGACGTGCTCGACCCGTCGACCGAGGGGTTCGCCGAGGCGGTCGCGGCCGCCGCGGCGGCCGACGTCGCGGTGCTGGTCCTGGGTGACCGCTCGGGGGTGACGCCCGGGGCCACCTCTGGCGAGTCGCGGGACCGGTCCAGTCTGGACCTGCCGGGCGTGCAGGAAGAACTGGTCCGTGCCGTCGTCGCCACCGGCACACCCGTCGTGGCAGTGCTCGTCGCCGGCCGACCGGTGGGCAGTGACTTCCTGCACGAGGAGTGCGCAGCGGTGCTGATGGCCTGGTTGCCGGGGGAGACCGGGGCGCAGGCGATCGCCGAGGTGCTCCTCGGTGAGGTCGGCCCGAGCGGAAAGCTGCCGATCTCGTACCCGCGCGGCGTGGGCCAGATCCCCGTCTTCTACGGCCACAAGGTGTCCGGCGGGCGGTCACACTGGCACGGCGACTACGTGGATTCGCCGGTCGCCCCGCGATACGTCTTCGGCCACGGCCTCGGGTACACCTCGTTCGTGATCGAGAAGGCCACGCTGGAGAACGCCGAGGTCCGCGCCGGGGACCGCGTCGGTGTCGAGGTCACGCTCACCAATACCGGGCACCGGGCGGGGGAGCAGGTCGTGCAGCTCTACGTCCGCGACCCACAGGCCACGATCACCCGGCCGGTGCTGGAGCTGAAGGCCTTCGCCCGCGTCGAGGCCGCCGCCGGCCAGCGGGTCGCGGTGCGGTTCGCGCTCCCCACCGGCCAGCTCGGTTTCTACGACCGGAGCATGGCCTACGCGGTGGAGGCCGGGCAGATCGAGGTGTACGTCGGCTTCTCGGCTGCCGACCATACCCATGCCGGCACCTTTGTCATCAGTGCGGACCCGGACCGGCCGCCGGCGAAGGTCTTTACCGGGACCGTCGAAGTTCGGCAACTGTGATCGTTCACCCGGGGACGGCGAATGGTTCTTGACGGAGCGTGCCGTCCTGTTGTCAACGGGTGGCACCAACGCGGAAATCAGGCCCCACTTCGACCCTCGGCAGAGGATGCGATTGCATTATCCGCAACGGCGTCCGAGGGGAAATCGCGCCCTTGCGGGCGTCCAGTTGGGACGTTCTTCTCCGTGGTCGGGTAAGGACGAAGAGGTCTTGTGTTCGTAATCGTTCTCGGTTACGTTGGCAACATCCTGGAAACGTAACCGATAACGATTGCAGTCCAGAGAGAGCGGCATGATTGAAGTCAATGCGCCGGTAACAATGAGTGATGTCGCCCGGGCTGCTGGCGTTTCCACCGCCACCGTCTCGCGCGTCGTCAACGGGCATTACGGCGTCAGCGCTCGCACAGTCGCTCAGGTGCGCTCCGCGATCGAGCAGCTCGGCTACGAGTCGAGTCTGGTGGCCACCAGCCTTCGGCGCAGCCGCACCAACGTTCTGGGCCTCGTGGCGCACAGCTTCCAGTCGTACACGGCGGAAGTGCTCAAGGGCGTGATGAAGGCGCTGAGCCGCTCGGGCTTCGATCTGATCATCTACGCCAACAGCGACCTCTACGGGTCGTATTCGGAGGGTTGGGAGCAGCGGCACCTGACCCGACTGTCGGGCACCCTCACCGACGGCTGCATCGTCGTCACGCCCTGGGGTGATTTCCGGACCCGGACGCCGGTCGTGGCCATCGACCCGGTGCGGGGCTCGACGGCACCCTCGGTGATTTCCGACAACCTCGCTGGCGCCACCACCGCTGTCGAGCACCTGCTCGGCCTGGGCCATCGGCGCATCGGGTTCATCGCCGGTCGCGACAGCCTGGCCTCGGCCTGGTCGCGTGAGGAGGGCTATCGGGCCGCGCTGACCACCGCCGGGGTTCCGGTCGACCCGACACTGATCGGCCGAGGCGATTTCAACCCCGAGTCGGCGACTCCGCTGGCGCGCATCCTGCTGCAACGACCGGACCCGCCGTCGGCGATCTTCGCGGCGAGCGACGGGATGGCCCTCAAGGTTCTGGAGGTCGCCAGGGAGTTGGGGTTCTCGGTGCCGGGGGACCTGTCCGTCGTGGGGTTCGACAACATCCCCGAGTCGGCGTTGACCCAGCCGGGTCTGACCACCGTGGACCAGTCGATGTATCAGCTCGGGTACGAAGCCGCGCGGATGCTGAAGTCACTGGTGACCGGCGAGTGGGACGAGCCGAGCCAGATCGTGCTTCCGACCAGCCTCGTCGTGCGCGAATCGACAGCACCACCGAAGAGCGCGGCACGACCATGACATCAGCGTGAAGGAGGTGCACCAGCACACACGGCCAGATCCACAGTCGAGTTGAGCCGGTCAGTCGGGTCGCATCCGCTGCCGGCACATGAAAGGAGTGGAGCGTGACTACCGAACAGTATCATGGGCGCTTACGCCGTCTGGGCGTACGCCGGCGGCTCTCGGCGGCGTTCACCGCCGGGGTCATCGCCACCGCGGCGGTGCTCATCGCGCCGCAAGCAGCAGCGGCGGACACGCCGTGGCTCGACGTCTCCGCGGACCGCTACGCCACGTTCGCCGTCCCGGCGGCGTACGTCCAGGAGAACCTGGGCACCGTCTCGCAGGTCGTCGTGGAGGGAAACTTCGGTCCGTCGGCCAGTTGGGCGGAGTTCGGTCTGACCCGTCGGGGTGACGTGTGGTCGGGCGTTCTCGGCGCGCTGGAGCCCGGGCTGTACAACTACCAGCTCACCGCCGACGACACATTGACCATCAAGGACCCGACGAACAGCACCAGTGTCGCGTCCAAGCCGCTCCTGAGCACCTTCCTCGTCGCGGGTGACTCGGCACGGTGGCTGCTCGACGCGCCGGCCGGCACCGGCGGAAAGATCGAGACGCTGACCTATCGGACTACTAACGCGCAGCGCTCCGCCCTGGTCTGGACGCCACCGGGTTACGCGGCCAAGGGCCCGAAGGGATACCCGGCGCTCTTCCTGCAGTCGGGTGACGGTGTGGCCGCCACCGACTGGCTCGACCTCGGTCGGTCCAAGCAGATCCTCGACAACCTCTCGGCCGCCGGCAGCATCCGGCCGATGGTGGTGGTGATCAACGATGTCGACGGCTCGGACCACAAGGGGTTGAAGGACCTCCGCAAGGCGGTCGCCGACAGGTACCGGGTCCTTCGCGACCCGGAGCACCAGGCGATCGCGGGCGTGTCCGACGGCGCAACGGACGCGTTGCGGGCAGCGCTCACCAAGCCGGGTCAGTTCGGCTACGTCGGTTCGTTCTCGGGCACGTCGGCTCCGGAGATCGACCGGAAGGACGCCAAGGCGATCAACCGCGGCGTCAAGCTGCTCCGCCTCTACACCGGCAACGTCACCGATCCCGCGTACAACACCACCTACCGGCTGACGAAGGCGCTGGGCCGAGCCGACGTCCGGTTCGAGTTCGACGGGGTCAACCCCGACGGCGGCGCGACCTGGACCACCTGGCAGGAGAACCTCGTCGACTTCGTGCCGCGGTTGTTCCGGCACGTGGCCGACCACGGGCCGAGCCCCGGTCACCAGCCGCTCAAGCGGGAGTTCACTCCGCCGCCGGCCGGCACCACCCCGACGCCCTTCGTCACCGAGGACGGGTTCGTCACCTTCGAGACCACCACGGACTTCACCGACGCTCAGCACGTCACGGTCTGGGCGAACGTCGCGCCGGGCGGCAGTTGGCTGCGACTGCCACTGACCCGCGACGGTGACCGGTGGCGGGCGACGGTGGGCCCACTTAAGCCCTGGTTCTACTACTACCGGCTGATCGTGGACCGGGTCGCGGTGAAGGACACCTCCAACCCGACGACTGTCACCACCGAGCCGATGTGGAGCACCTTCTTCATCCCCGGGCCGGGTGCCCGACTGCTGTCGGACGTACCCGCCGGTCGCGGCGGGAAGGTCGAGAGCATGACCTACACCAGCACGGTGGCGGGCCAGGACCGGACCGCGCTGGTGTGGACCCCACCCGGGTACGACCCGAACCGGACGCAGCCGTACCCCGTCCTCTACCTCCAGCACGGCGGCGGCCAGAACTACACGGACTGGGTCGAGATGGGCCGCGCCAAGCAGATCCTCGACAATCAGTTCCTCGACGGCGACCTCACGCCGATGGTCGTCGTGATGGGCAACGGCAACTCGTCGAACTTCAACAGCGAGTTGCGGGAGAACATCGTTCCGACGGCCCGTGCCCGCTACCACATCTCCAGCGATCCGTCGCAGCAGGCCCTCGCCGGCCTGTCGATGGGCGGCGGGCAGGCGTTCGGGGTGCTGAAGGCATACCCGGGCGAGTTCGCCTACGTCGCCGCGTTCTCGGCCGGCTTCGGCAGCGGCACCGGCGTCGACGTGGCGGCGATCAACAACGGCACCAAGATGCTGCGTCTCTACGTCGGTGACCAGACCGACTTCGTGTACCCGAGCTTCATGGCATCGCTGACCACGTTGAACAACCTCGGTATCCGCTACGAGTTCGACGGGGTCACCCCCGGGCCGCAC
Source organism: Micromonospora sp. NPDC048843 (assembly GCF_040649965.1). Lineage (NCBI taxonomy): Bacteria > Bacillati > Actinomycetota > Actinomycetes > Micromonosporales > Micromonosporaceae > Micromonospora > Micromonospora sp. NPDC048843. Next base: position 6,548 of record NZ_JBEZGJ010000182.1, on the reverse strand, counting down.
GGCTGGGACGTGTGGCAGAAGAACCTCATCGACCTGGCGCCCCGTCTGTTCAAGCGCTAGGAGCCTTGCCGGCGACGCCACCGGGAGCAGGGCCTCCTGCCCCCGGTGGCGCCCGCCAGCGCATGGATGCAGTGCACCGCCATCGCCGAAGGGAACCATCTCAATGAAGAGAAGACGAATACTCGCCACGGTAGTCATGCTCGCGGCGGGGACCGGCCTCGTCGCCTGCTCCTCCGACGAGGGCGGCAGCGACGCGAGCAATTGCACGAACACCATCACCAAGCAGAACGTGCCCGTCGTGACGATGTGGGGCTGGTACCCCAACACCCAACTCGTCGTCGACAACTTCAACAAGCAGCACGACGACGTGCAGGTCTGCTGGACCAACGTCGGTCAGGGCAGCGACGAGTACGACAAGTTCCAGACCGCGATCTCGGCGGGCACCGGCGCGCCTGACGTGATCATGGTCGAGGCGGACCGGATCCCGACCTTCCAGATCCAGGGCGCGCTCGTCGACATCAAGCAGTACGGCTTCGACGCGGTCAAGGCCAACTACAGCGAGGGCGCCTGGAAGGACGTGTCGGTCGGCGACCAGGTCTACGGCGTACCTGTCGACGGCGGCCCGGTGGCGATGATCTACCGGAAGGACATCTTCGACAAGTACAAGATCACGCCGCCGAAGACCTGGGCCGAGTACGAGCAGGCCGCGCAGAAGGTGAAGGACGCCGGCGGCCCGCTGTTCGGGGACCTCGGCGCGAACGTCCCGGCGCTCACCATGGCGCTGCAGATCCAGAAGGGCGCCGCGCCTTTCACCTATGACCCGGCGCAGCCGAAGGCGATCGGCGTGAAGCTCAACGACCAGGCGTCCAAGGACGTCCTGGACTACTGGGGCGGCCTCGCCAAGAAGGGCCTGGTCGGTACGCAGAACCAGTTCACCCCGGAGTACATCTCCGGCGTGATCAACGGCAACTACGCGACGTACATCTCGGCGGCGTGGGCGCCCGGCTACCTCACCGGCGCGGGTGTCGGTAAGGGTCAGGACACCGGCAAGTTCGCTGTGGCGCCGCTGCCGCAGTGGGATCCGGCAAACCCGGTGCAGGTCAACTGGGGTGGGTCGGCCTTCTCGGTGACCAAGCAGGCGAAGAAGCCGGAACTGGCCGCGAAGGTCGCCTACGGGCTCTACGCCGACAAGGAGTCGCTCACCGACGGCTGGACCAACCAGATCATCTTCCCGCTGAACCTCACGGCGCTCAAGGACCCGGCGCTCGTCGACCTGAAGGTGGCGTTCTTCAACGGTCAGCAGGCGAACAAGGAGGTCTACCTTCCCGCCGCCGACGCCTACAAGGGCGTCGCGTACGCCCCGTTCGGCCAGTACTACCTCGACGCCATGGAGAAACAGGTCAGCGAAATCATCAAGGGCTCCGTCACCGGTTCGCAGGCTGCCGACCGGCTCCAGGAGGACGTGGCGAAGTACGCCAAGGAACAAGGTTTCACAGTTCAGTGACCGGATGGGTGGGCCGCGCCGGCACTGGGCGGCCGGCCCACCCTCCACCCCTCAGCGTCCACGTCCCGGAGACCAAGATGACATCCCTGACCGAGAAGCGCGCACCGCGTACTCAGCCTGAGACGCGCAAGATCCGTGGCAAGGTGCACCTCCGCGAACACCTGATGGGGTGGCTCTTCGTCGGGCCATTCGGGGTGGTGTTCCTGGCGTTCCTCATCGCGCCGCTGGCGTACGCGTTGTACCTCAGTCTCTTTCAGAAGAAGCTGATCGGCGGCACCAGCTTCGTTCTCTTCGACAACTACGTGAAGGCGTTCACCGACCCGAGCTTCCTGTCCGGGGCGTGGTTCGTCATCCGCTTCTCGCTGGTCTCGATCCCGCTGCAGATCGTCATCGCGCTCGCGCTGGCCCTCATCCTGGACTCGGTGACCACAGTGTTCGCCCGCTTCTCCCGCCTCATGATCTTTCTGCCGTACGCGATCCCCACCGTGATCGGGGCCGTGATGTGGGGGTTCCTCTACAGCCGCGGCTTCGGCCCGCTCACCGACATCTTCGGGCTGTTCGGCGCCACCGCACCCGACTTCCTGAGCAGCGACCTGATCTTCTACGGGCTGCTCAACGTCGTCACCTGGCAGTGGGCCGGCTACTACATGATCATCCTGTACGCGGCGTTGCAGGGCGTCGACCCGACGCTCTACGAGGCGGCCCGGATGGACGGCGCCGGGCGGTGGCAGATCGCGACGCGGATCAAGATCCCGCTGATCGCGCCCGCCCTGATCCTCATCCTGGTCTTCTCGCTCATCGGCACACTGCAGTTCTTCAACGAACCGCAGATCCTGCGATACCTCGCCGCGGGCACGATCGGCTCGGACTTCACCCCGAACATGTACGCGTACCAACAGGCGTTCTCGCTCGCCAACTTCAACTACGGCTCGGCGATCTCCTTCGCCCTCGGCGGGCTCGTGTTCATCTGCGTGTACGCCTTCCTGTTCTTCACCCGCAAGCGGAGGAGCTTCCTCTGATGACCGACCACACCAGCGTCCGCGCCGGCGCCCGCCGACCGCAGCGCTATCTCCCTCTTCAGATCCTCCTCGGCTTCCTGGTGATCTACTTCCTCGTACCGTTCTGGTGGGTCATCGTCAACAGCTCAAAGGACGCACCGGGCCTGTTCGGCGGCGGCAACACCCTCTGGTTCACCGACCAGATCGACTACATCGGGAACCTGCGGGATCTCTTCACCTACGACGGTGGCATCTACCTGCGGTGGATGCTCAACTCCACGCTCTACGCCATCGCCGGCGGCGTCGGCGCCACGGTCCTGGCGGTCATGGCCGGCTACGGGTTCGCCAAGTACCGGTTCGCCGCCCGACGCTTCAGCTTCGCCGTCGTGCTCGGCGCGCTGATGGTGCCCGCCACCGCTCTGGTCATCCCGACCTTCATCATGTTCTCCCGGCTCGGCCTGACGAACACGGTCTGGGCGGTGATCCTCCCGTCGCTGCTCAACCCGTTCGGCGTCTACCTGATGCATGTGTACGCGCGCGACGCGGTGCCCGACGAACTCCTGGACGCGGCGCGGGTCGACGGCGCGGGAGAGATGCGGACGTTCCTTCAGATCGCTCTCCCGCTGATGCGTCCCGCGGTGGTCACAGTGCTGCTCCTGTCGGCCGTGGCGTCCTGGAACAACTACTTCCTGCCGCTGGCCATGCTCTCCGACAACCGGCTCTTCCCGGTCACCGTCGGTCTCGGCCTCTGGCAGGGGATCGCGTCCGCGAACAACGCGGGAACCACCTCGCTGTGGAGCCTCATCATCCTGGGTTCCCTGGTGTCCGTGATCCCGCTGATCATCGCGTTCTTCAGCCTGCAACGACACTGGCGCGGCGGCCTCTCCGTCGGAGGTCTGCGGTAGGCCTTCCCGACGTCACCAAGCCAATCCACCACACGCGCATTGATCGCCGCGCAGGACGCGGCCGGACGGATGACAGAGAGGTGTGCTGATGTCGACGACGAATCGACCGCTGCGCAGCGGGGAGTGGTTCGGTGCGGAAGGCCGCAACGGGTTCATCCATCGGTCCTGGATGCGTAATCAGGGTTTCGCGGACGACGTCTTCGACGGTCGCCCGGTGATCGGCATCGCCACCACCTGGTCGGAGCTGACACCCTGCAACGCCCACCTGCGCGACCTCGCCGAGTCGGTGAAACGGGGCGTGTGGGAGAGCGGCGGCCTGCCGCTGGAGTTCCCGGCGATGAGCCTGGGCGAGCCGCTGATGCGACCCACGACCATGCTCTACCGCAACCTGCTGGCGATGGAGTTGGAGGAGTCGGTCCGCGCCAACCCGCTCGACGGGGTGGTGCTGCTCTCCGGCTGTGACAAGACCACCCCCGGCCTGCTGATGGGAGCGGCGAGCGTCGACCTGCCGACAGTGATGCTGACCGGCGGCCCGATGCTCAACGGCAAGTTCCGCGGCCAGGACATCGGCTCGGGCACCGTCGTCTGGCGCTTCACCGAGGAGATGCGGGCCGGTCGGATGACAGCGGCCGACTGCTCCGAGGCGGAGGTCGGCATGTCCCGCAGCCGCGGCCACTGCATGACAATGGGTACCGCATCCACTATGGCCTGCGTGACCGAGGCGCTGGGTGTGCAGCTTCCGGGGGCGGCCGCCGTGCCGGCGGTCGACTCCCGGCGGTACGCGCTCGCACACGCCGCCGGCCGCCGGATCGTCGCCATGGTCGAACAGGACCAACGGCTGTCCTCGGTGCTCACCAGGCAGGCGTTCGAGAACGCCGTCCGGGTCAACGCCGCCATCGGCGGCTCCACCAACGCCGTCGTACACCTGCTCGCGATCGCCGGACGCCTCGGCGTTCCCCTGTCGCTGGAGGACTTCGACACCCTCACCGCCGACGTGCCGATGCTCGTCAACCTCATGCCGTCCGGGACGTACCTGATGGAGGACTTCGCCTACGCCGGCGGCCTTCCGGTGGTGATGAAGGAACTCGCCCCGCTGTTGCACATGGACCACATCACCGTCAGCGGGAGGAGCGTGGCGGAGAACGTCGACGGCGCCCAGTGCTGGAACCGGGACGTCATCGCCACCCTGGAGGAGCCGTTCCAGCCCGCCGGCTCGGGCACCGTGGTGCTGCGCGGCTCGCTCGCGCCGTCCGGGGCGGTGCTGAAGGTCTCTGCCGCCTCCGCCCACCTCCTCACGCACACCGGCCCGGCGCTCGTCTTCGACCGGATCGAGGAGTACGTCGTCGCCGCCGACGACCCGGACCTCGACGTCACCCCCGACACGGTGATCGTCGTCCGCAACGCCGGACCACGGGGCTACCCCGGCTTCCCGGAGGTGGGCAACGTGCCCATGCCCCGACGGTTGCTCGCGGACGGCATCACGGACATGGTGCGGATCTCCGACGCTCGGATGAGCGGCACCGGCTACGGCACCTGCATCCTGCACGTCGCACCGGAGGCGTCAGTGGGTGGCCCGCTCGCGCTGGTACGCACCGGTGACCTGGTCTCCGTCGACGTCTCGACGCGCCGCCTGGAACTCCTCGTCGACGACGCCGAACTGGCCCAACGGCGCACCGCCTGGCAGCCTCCGAAGCCGGTGGCCGACCGGGGCTGGGTGCGGCTCTACAGCGAGCACGTCCTGCAGGCGGACAGCGGCGCGGACCTCGACTTCCTCGTCGGTGGCAGCGGCAGCGCGGTGCCCCGTCACTCACACTGACGGCCACGAACGGACGAGGCTCACGAGGAACTGATTCCATGGAAGAACGGACGGCCCGCCAGTGCGAGTTCACGCAAAGGCCGCTGTGACAGCGGCCGACCGGCCCCCGGTCATGGCCGACGTCGCTCGCCTGGCGGGTGTGTCACACCAGACGGTGTCCCGGGTCATCAACGGGGCACCCAGCATCAGGCGCGAGACGCGGGAGCGGGTCCTCGAGGCGATTCGACGGCTCGACTACCGTCCCAACACGGCTGCCCGCGCGCTGGTGCGCGGACGGTCCGGGATGATCGGCATCATCGGCACGGCCAGGACGCTGTTCGGCCCGACGAGCATCCATCGCAGCGTCGAGGACGCCGCCCGCGCGGCCGGCTACTTCGCCACCTCGGTGAGCCTCTCCGAAGTGACGGTACGGGCGCTCAGCGACGCCACCGAACACCTCATGCGTGTCGGCGTGGAGGGCGTCGTGATGATCGCCGGCAACGACGAGGCCCTCGAGGTGGTGCGGATGACGCGCTCGGGTGTTCCCTTCGTCGTCGTGGAGGGCGATCTGTCAAGGGCCAGCGTGACAGTCGGCGTCGACCAGGTGCTCGGCGCCCGGATGGCCACCGAGCACCTCCTCGACCTCGGGCATCGAGAGATCGTGCATGTCAGCGGCCCGCTCAACTGGGCGGAGGCCCGCGCCCGCCTCGAAGGGTGGCGTCAGGCGATGAGTTCCGCTGGCCTGCGCCCGCCGGAGCCGGTCGAGGGAGACTGGAGGGCGCACAGCGGCTACGCCGCCGGGCTGCGGATCGGTGCGATGCGCGCAACCACTGCGGTGTTCGCCGCCAACGACCAGATGGCCATCGGTGTACTGCGCGCGTTGCACGAGCGGGGGCGGCGGGTGCCACACGACGTCTCCGTCGTCGGATTCGACGACGTCCCCGAGGCGCCCTACCTCATCCCGCCGTTGACGACGATCCAGCAGGATTTCGACGCTGTCGGTCGGCGTGCCATCACGGCAGTCACCCAGGCCATCGACGACACGGTGCCGCAGCGTCTGCCGCTGGTCGTTCCCAAGCTCGTGGTGCGGCAGAGCACGGCGGCGCCGACCGCTCCTTGAACAGCCGACGATCTGGACCGGCTGCCCACCCGACGGGCGGGAGCCCCGGCGTGCAACGACCACCCGGAGCACTCCGAGCGAGCCCGTGTCGTCGTCCGTCTGATCCTGGACACCCCCGCCCTGCACGCCCGCTGGCTGGAACGCCACGCCCGGAGCCGGCATGCCGTCGTCGGGTACGCGTTGCAGGTCGAAGACCTGGCCCGGGGCGGTCGGATCGCAGGTCAGC
>NZ_JBEZGJ010000181.1:0-14891 GCF_040649965.1 Micromonospora sp. NPDC048843 | reverse complement strand
TCGCCCGCGCGCTGGTCACCGAGCCGACGGTGCAGCTGGCCGACGAACCATTGGCGCCGCCGAGGTGGACTACACCACACTCATCCTGCCCGAACCATCACTGGCCCAGGTCAACACCATCGGCGGCGGCTGGATCACCTTCGCCAAGAACTCCGATGGCGCCACCTTCACCCCGGAGCCCGGCTCGGAGGGCATGGTGCTGAGCAAGGTAGGCGGTACCGCCTACCGGCTGACTGAGTTGGACGGCACCATCACCGAGTTCACCCAGCAGGGCACCGTGTGGGCGGCCACCTCGTCCTGGACGGCCGACTCGAGCAGCACGTCCCGCTACGTCTACGACACCGCCGGCGGCCGTCTGCTGCTCAAGAGGGTCATCAACCCGGCTGAGCCGGGTGTCGGTGACTGCGCCGCCGCCACTCCGGAGCGTGGCTGTGAAGTGCTCGAGTACGAGTACGCGACGTCAACCACCTCCGGGCTGAGCCAGACCGTCTTCGGCGACTACACCGACCGCGTCTCCGGCGTGAAGCTGTGGACCTGGGATCCGGACACCTCGGCGGTGACCGCCACCCAGGTCAGCCGGTACGCATACGACGACCTGGGCCAGCTCCGCGAGGTGTGGGACCCTCGGGTCAGCCCGGTGTTGAAGACCGCTTACGAGTACGCGGGCGGCCGGGTCGCCAAGGTCACCCCGGCCGGGGAACTGCCGTGGAACTTCGACTACGGCAACCCCGACGTCGACTCCGCCGCGCTGCGGTGGGATCTCGACGCGGGCTCCGGCACCAGCGTCGCCGACTCCTCCGGTGGTGGCCGCACCGGTACCATCGCCTCCGGGGTGTCCTGGGCGCAGGGCAACGACCCGGACAACCCGGGCGACCGGGCGGCCGCGCTGACCGGGGCCACCGGCCAGCAGATCAGCGTCGCCGGTACCGCCCTGTCCAACACCGCCTCCTACACCGTCTCCGCCTGGGTGCGGCTGACCGACAAGTCCGTCAACCGCACCGTCGTGTCCAAGGACGGGTCGCGGACCAGCGGCTTCTTCCTCAACTACGTCGCCGCCGACGACCGGTGGGCGTTCTCCCGGGTCAGCGCCGACAGTGACAGCGCCACCCCGATCCGGGCCACCTCCAACACCACCCCGGTGCTCGGCAAGTGGACCCACCTCACCGGCGTCTACGACACGGCCAGCGGCCAGATGAAGCTCTACATCGACGGCGTGCGGCAGACCACCACTGCCGCGGTCGGCGGCTGGAACGCCACCGGCGGCTACGTCGTCGGCCGGGCCAAGTGGGCCGGCGCCGCCTCGAACATCTGGCACGGCGGCATCGACGACGTCCGCGTATACGGCAAGGCCCTCACCGACGCCCAGGTGGCCGACCTGGCTGGTGACGAGAACACCGGCAAGCTGCTCAAGGTACGCCGCGCCGCCCTCCAACAGGGCTCGAAGACGGCCACCGACGGTGACACCGCCACCACTGTCGTCTACAACGTCCCACTCACCCAGGGCGCCGGCGGCCCGTACAACCTGGACTCCGCCGCCATCTCCACCTGGGGCCAGGTCGACCTGCCCACCGACGCGACGGCCATCTTCGGTCCCGAGGACAACCCCGGCCGCAGCAGCGCCACCCCGGCCGCGCCCGGCACGAACGGCTACCGGTACGCCACCGTCCACTATCTCTCTGCCGGAGGTAAAGAGGTCAACACCGCCACCCCGGGTGGCTACATCGATACGAAGGAATACGACCGGTTCGGTAACGTGATCCGGCAGTTGGAGGCGACCGATAGGGCGTTGGCTCTGGGTACCCTGCCCAACGCCGCCAGCGACCTGGCCGAGTTGGGTCTGGCCGGCTCGGACACGGCGGCCCGCGCGCTCGCGTTGTCCACCATCAGCACGTACAGCTCCGACGGAGTCGATCTCGTCGACGTGGTCGGGCCCACATCGACGCTGGTGCTGGAGAACTCGCTGGCCGATCCGGACGGAAGCCAACCACTTCCCGCTCTCGCCGCAGGCGCGACGGTCATCGGACGGCGTCACGTGGTGAACGTCTACGACGAGGGGAAGCCGGACGGCGCGAGGTACCACCTGCTGACGACGAAGCGCCAGGGCGCGCAGATCGTCGGCTACCCCGACGGGGACGTCCGGGTGACCAGTCACGGGTACGACCCGGAGCATGGCGGAGTCTCCGGTTGGACGCTGAAGACGCCGACGAAGATGGTGACCGACGCCGGCCCCGGCGGCGCGCAGATGACCGGCTACGTGGTCCACAACTCGGCCGGCCGGGTGTTGAAGTCCTGGGGTATCGGCTCGAATGGCGCCGATGCGCGCACCCGCCGCACCATCTACTACACGGCGGGCGCGAACGCTGAGGACGCGGCATGCGGCAACCGCCCTGAATGGGCCGGCAAGGCATGCGTCACTGGCCCGCTCGGCCCGGTCACCGGCCACGATCCCGCGAGGATGTCCACGGACCTTCCGGTCCGGCGGGTGCTCTCCTACACGCGCTACGGCGACGAGGCCGTCGTCAGCGAGACCGCGGCGGGGAAGGCCCGGACCACCACGACGACGTACGACTCAGCCACCCGGGTGGCGAGTACGACGATCACCGCCGACGAGGGCGCCCCCGTCGGGTCCGTGGTGAACACCTACAGCCCCGCGAGTGGCGTGCTCACCGAGTCCACCATGGGCGGCGCGAAGATCACCAAGGACTACGACCTGCTCGGCCGGCTGGTGTCCTACACCGATGCCGACGGCGCGACGACGAGTACCGAGTACGACAGGTTCGGCAAGTCCGTGAAGGTCAGCGATCCGACCGGTAACTCGACCTACGGTTACGACCGCGACGTGGAACCGCGCGGGCTGGTGACCAGCTTCGTGGACAGCGTGGCGGGCGTGTTCACCGCCCGATACTCTCCGGACGGAGAACTGGTCCGGTTGACGTATCCCGGCGGGCTTACCCGCCAGGATCGGCTGGATGCCAACCACCAGCCCGTGGAACGCAGCTACATCCGGGACTCGGACAACGAGGTGGTCTACTCGGAGTCGATTGTCGAAAACGCCGCCGGCCAGTGGGTGGATCATTCCTACACGGGCGGAAGCAAGAAGTACCGGTACGACCGGACCGGGCGGCTGATCCGGACGCAGCATGACAGCGCCGTCACCGATGGGTGCGTCACGCGAACGTACGGCTATGACGACCGGACGAACCGCACGGGAAGCGCCCGCTTCGGTCCGGCCACCGACGGTGCCTGCGAAGAGGGCACCGCGACGTCCACCCAGTCGCACAGCTACGACACCGCCGACCGGCTGACCGATGACGGGTACGGCTATGACGCGTTCGGCCGCACGACGGCGATGCCAGGAGGTCTGCTCAACAGCTACTTCGTCAACGATCTGGTGCAGGGCCAACAGATGGCAGACGCACGGCGGACCTGGAGCCTGGATCCGGCGCACCGGTTCCGCGCGTTCACCACAGAGACGCTGGCCGACGGCAATTGGGTGACCACGGCCTCGAAGTTGAACCATTATGGCGATGACTCCGACGAGCCGCGCTGGATCACCGAGGACGTCGCCACTGGTGACGTCACGCGCAACGTGTCCGGGCCCGAGGGCGATCTCGTCGCCACCACGTCAGCCACCGGCGACGTCCGACTCCAGTTGGTCAACCTCCACGGCGATGTGGCGGCGACCATCGATACCGCCCTGGTCGAGCCGGAGTTCTTCGATTTCGACGAGTTCGGCGCGGCCTCGTCGGGGCAGGCTGACCAGCGGTACGGGTGGCTGGGCGGTAAGCAGCGATCGAGCGATGCGTTGGGAGCCGTCATCCTGATGGGAGTCCGGCTGTACAGCCCCGGCCTTGGCCGGTTCCTCCAGGTCGACCCCGTTGCCGGCGGCAACGCCAACGACTACGACTACTGCTCCGGTGATCCGATCAACTGCTTCGACCTCGACGGCCGGTGGGGTTGGAAGCGGAGTTGGAAGCGGGTGGGGAACTGGTGGAACAAGCACGGCGGTAAGGTTTCGGCGGGACTGGCGATCGCCGGGTTCGCGGCGTGTGCGGTGGCCACCGCCGGTGCCTGCGTCGCGGTCGGCGCGGTGGCTGCGGGTATCTCGGTTGCCGGACGGTACGGCATGTACCAGGCCGGACGCTCGACCAGGAGGCAGGCGATCGTCGGGTCTGCGCTGGACATCGGCCAGGCGCTCCTGCCGGGTGCCCGCCTCACCCGCAGGGTGAAGATTCCGAAGACCTTCCGCAAGACGCGGTATGTCCGGAGTTGGGGCGTCACCCGTATCAAGTGGCGGGGAAGCAAGATCAAGAATCGGAGTTACTCCTGGCGGGAGTCGTATTACCGCAACCCGCGCCGTACCATCCGTAACACGTGGATCCAGTTTGGTAGCGCTCAGTTCAGCAACTGGAGAGGCACCCGTGGCTACTGAGTACGAGGAGCTGAACATTCCGCCGGAGTTCCAGACCTATGCGGACCGCCATCACTTGGAGTATCGGCAGACACCGCCCGGAATCGCGCTCTACCTCGGCGTGGGAGCACTGTTTCTGGGGCTGCTGTTCAGCACCGCGCCCATGGTCTCCTCCGACCGGACCATCGGTTACGGGATGCTCGGGCTCGGCGTCGTACTCCTCATCGCCTCTCGCGTGCTGCATGTCCGCAAACGGCGGCACGAGGAGGAGTTGTACGACCGGTACTTACGGTGGAAGGCGCAGCAGAGCGAGCATCTGGACGCGCAGGAGTAGCTGACTCTGGCTTGGGCAGGTGGTTGACGACCTCGAGCCGGGAGCGCACCGATTGGCGCCACCGACGTGAATGTGGCGATGGGGCTTACGAAGGCTGGCGAGCCCCATCGCCAGGTTCCTCGTCATCACCACCACGACCGGCGGTTCAGGTCCTCCGATGGCTCTGTTGGCCGTCATCCTGGGATCCACTGTTCGCGGCGGTTCTCGCCACACCCTTCGGTCTGGCCGGCGCTGCCATGTGGATCGGCAGCACCAGTGTCACCGGTGGTGTGCGGGACGACTGTCGTTCGTCCGTTGTGGTGGGAGCGCTCGCTTCGTAGGCTCGTCGCGACGGCGGCGCTCCCGGGCATGGTGCTGTCGCGGGCACACCACGGGAAAGGACGCCGGTGCTCTACTGGCTGCTGAAGTACGTCATCCTCGGTCCGCTGCTCAAGCTGATCTTCCGCCCGCAGGTGGAGGGCCTGCGCAACCTGCCGGCGACCGGTCCGGTGATCCTCGCGAGCAACCACCTCTCCTTCTCCGACTCGATCTTCACACCGTTGATCACCGCCCGGAAGGTCACCTTCGTCGCCAAGGCCGAGTACTTCACCGGCAAGGGGGTCAAGGGCTGGTTGACCAAGATGTTCTTCGTCGGCACCGGCACGATTCCGGTGGACCGCTCCGGTGGCCGGGCCGCGCGCGCCGCCCTGGACACCCAGTTGCAGGTGCTGCGGGCCGGGGGAGTCGCCGGCATCTACCCCGAGGGCACCCGCTCGCCGGACGGGCGGCTCTACCGGGGCAAGACCGGAGTGGCCCGGCTCGCCCTGGAGAGCGGCGCGGTGGTGGTGCCGGTGGCGATGCTCAACGCCGACGAGATCCAGCCGCCGGGCAAGCTCATTCCCAAGATCGACCGGGTGAGGATCCGGTTCGGGGCGCCGCTGGACTTCTCCCGCTACGCCGGACTGGCCGGCGACCGGTTCGTCGAGCGCGCGGTCACCGACGAGATCATGTACGAGTTGATGGAGCTTTCCGGTCGGGAGTACGTGGACGTCTACGCCCAGAAGCTCAAGCAGCCCGTCCCGACGCCGCTGGCCGCCTGAGCACCCCCCGGCCAGGCCCGGACGGCGATCAGGGCAGGTGGAGCAGGGCGGGGGTGTGGTGGCGGGTGGCGAAGTCGTGCAGGCGGGCGCGGGTCGCCGCGGCGGCGGGTGGGTCGGTCTCGGCCAGCGGGCCGATGGCCAGCGCCAGCGTGATGATCTCGTCGGTCACGTCGGCCATCCGGGCGTAGCTCGCCGCCGCCGAGCGCAGCAGGTGCGCCGCGGTCGAGGCGTCCCCGACGTGCCGGGCCAACGTGGCGTCGGCGACCTGACCGGCCGCGTGAGCCCACGGGGTCGTCCGGGGCGCCCGGTCGAGCATTTGCCGGACCAGCCGGGCCGCGTCCGTGCCGAGCACCCCGGCGACGTGCCCGACGGCCGGCACCCACTCCGCGAATGGAATCATCCGGGTGCGTTGCCAGTCCTCGTCCAGCTCGGTGAGCAGCGCCATCGCCTCGTCACGGCGGCCCTGCACCGCCCTGCAGAGGGCGGCGTGCGCCAGGGTGGAGCGCAGCACCCGGTGGAATCCGCTGCGCCGTGCCGCGAGTAGTGCCTGCTCGATCAGGTCCCCGCTCGCTCGGTCCGGCCCCGCAGTCTCGTCGGCCCCCACGGGCGGGACCAACTCGGCTCCGGCCAGCCCGCGCATCCAACCCGAGACCGCCACGATGTGCAGGTCCCACTCGGCGGTCGGCCGTCGGGTCGACTCCGCCGCCATCGCCAGCGCCGCCGTCCAGTCACCCGCGTAGTACGACCGCGCCCACTGGTCGGCGAAGCTGGTGGCCAGGCTGTGCTCGCCGCCCAGGTCGAGGGTGAGCTGCTCGTCGACCAACCGGGCCGAGCCGGCCAGGTCGCCCTCCTCCTGCAACGCCCAGGCCAGGTTCTGCACCGCTCGGCGCCGACTGGTGAGTCGTTCCACCCGGCAGTGCTCGGTCACCTCCGCCAGCTCCGGGAACGCCTCGGCGGAGCCGGCCAGGTAGCGCGCCACGGCCAGGGTGATCCGCGCGTTGGCCTGGACCTCGCGCAGCTGGAGCCGCTCGGCGAGGGACTCCGCCGCCCGCGCCGCGGTGCACGCCGGCTCGGTCTCCGCGTTGAGCATGTGCACCCGGGCCAGCTCCAGCAGGGCGCTCGCCTTCTCCTGACTGTCCGGTAGGTCGCTGTAGATGCCGATCGCCTGGTCCAGGAAGTGCAGGGTCGTTGAGCGGTCGGCCCGACTCCACGCGGCGGTGGCGAGCAGCGTCCAGGCGCGGGCCGCCCCCGTCCGGTCGCCGCTGGTGGTGAGCCGCTCGGCCAGCCGGGTCAGGGTGTCCGTGCCCCCCGCCACCAGGAAGGCGTCCCCGTCCCGATAGAACGCCAGCTCGGCCTCGAAGAGCTCCAGCGCCGGGTCCGGCCCGACGTCCAGGGCCAGCGCCCGGCCGACCAGCGCGGCGGCGGTGTCCAGCGCGTGCAGCTCGTACGCCCGGCGGGCCGCCCGGTGCAGCGCGGCCCGCGCCGGCGGGGCGTAGGGGGCGGTGTCCAACCCGACGGTCCGGGCGATCTCGTGTGCCGCCCAACGATGGTTGGCCAGCACCTCGGCCAGGTCGTACTGCCGGCCGTCGGTGAGCTGTGCCATCCAGTCGGCGGTGCGTTGGTGGCGCAGCACCCGCTCGGCCCTGGGCAGCCGCTGGTAGCAGACGTCGCGCACCAGGATGTGCCGGAACCGGTACTCGGGCTGGCCGGGCATCGTCGACGTGCTCTGCTCGTACACCAGGTCGCGACGTTGCAGGCGGTCCAGCGCGCGCTCCACCCACTCCACCGGCCGCCCCAGCGCCATCGCCACCGGCGCGGCCCAGAACACCACGCCGACCACGGCGGCGGCCTGGAGCACCGCCCGATCGGCCGGGTCCAGCAGGTCGAGCCGGTTGGCGATGACCGCCTGCACGGTGCGGGGCATCTCCGCGCCGCCGTCGAGGTCGAGGCGGGGCGTCGGACCGACCGCGTCGAGCAGGCCGCCGTCCAGCAGCATCCGGGCGTATTCCTGGGCGTAGAGCGGGTTGCCGTCGGCGAACTCGATGAGCGGCGTACGCGAGCTGGAGGGCAGCGTCGCCTGCCCGAGGAGCAGCGAGTAGAGCGTGTCGATGTCGGTGTCGTGCATCGGCGGCACCGAGATGGACATCGCGCCACTGATCGTGCCGGTCCAGGCGGGATTCCGTTCCCGCAGCTCCGGCCGGGCGGTCGCGACGACCAGCAGCGGTACGCCGCGCGCTGAAGCGCCCAACTGCTCGACGAAGGCGAGCATCGCCTGGTCCGCCCAGTGCATGTCCTCGAAGACCAGCACTGTCGGGCCGGTGGTCGCCAGGGTGATCAGGAACCGCCGCCAGGCGGCCTCGGTCTCACCGGGGGTGAGCCGTTCACCGGGCACGCCGATCAGCGGCCCGAGCGCCTCGGCCAGCCGGGTCGCGTGCGGGTCGGCGAGCTGCCCCAGCCGGGACCGCAGCCGCTCACGCAGCGCGGCCGGGTCGTCGACCTCCGGCACGCCCACCCAGGTCTTCACGATGTCCGACAGGGCGGCCCAGGTGACGTTCTCGCCGAACGGCGGGCACTGCCCGACGAGCCAGGTGATCGGCGGGCCGGGCATGCTGCCGGCGTGCCGGGCCAGTTCGCGCAGCAGTCGGCTCTTGCCCACACCGGCCGGGCCGAACACCGTCACCAACTGGGAGGTCCGCTCGGTCACCATCCGGTGCAGTGCGTTGACCAGCAGGCCGCGCTCGTGCTCCCGGTCCACCATCGGGGTCAGCTCGGCGCCGCGCGGGTCCCGGTGTGGTCGCACCTGGACGGCCAGCCAGATCCGGCTCACAGCGGACCTGCCGCGCAGGGTGACGGGTGGTTGGTCGGCGTACTCCATCTCGTGTCGGGTGGCCGACCAGGTGCTCTCGTCGACGACGACACCGCCCGGTGGGGCGAACCCCTGCAGCCGGGAGGCCGTGTTGACGACGTCTCCGGTCACGAAGGCCTGCCCACCGTCGCGGGTGGCGGAGAGGTCGACCAGGGCCTCGCCGGTCGCGATGCCGACCCGGAAACCGAGCGGCGGCTGCGGACCGGCGGGCTGGCGGGCCAGGTTCCGTTGCAGCTCCAGGCCGGCGCGGACACACCGCAACGCGTCGTTGTCGGTGGCCACCGGCGCGCCGAACAGGGCCATCGCCGCATCGCCGATGTACTTCTCGACCACCCCGCCGTACTGGTGCACGATCCGGCGCACCGTGGCGAAGTAGGTCTGCTGCAGGCTGCGGGCCTGCTCCGGGTCGGCCCGCTCCGCGTAGCTGGTGAAGTCCACGATGTCGACGAAGAGCACGCTTACCTGACGCCTGTCCTCCTGCACCGCGACGACGTGGTCCCGCAGCGGCTGACCACAGCTGGTGCAGAAGTTGACCTCGGTGCTGTTGGCGTGCCCGCAGTGCGCGCAGTTGACCCCGAGCGGCTGGCCGCACCCGCCGCAGAAGCGGTCGTCCGGCCCGGCCGCGCGGGCGCAGTGTCCACACTTGAGGTCGATGGTCAGCTCCGTGGGCGAAAGAGGTCAGTATCGCGGCCGGTCGGCCCAGTCGGGTACCCGACGTGCGGACGGGCAACGGCATCGATCGGTCGGGGTTAGTGTTCCGTACCAGGAAGTTTCATGTCAGGGAGAGTGCCGTGCAGGTACGACTGTCCGCCTCGTGGACCGATCCGGGTGGCACGCAGTGGGCGCCGGGGGACACGATCGACGTCGATGCGGTCACTCTCGCCGAACTGGAGGAGCAGGGCATGGTGGAAGAGCCTGAGGGTCAGTCGGGCGGGTCGGGGGAGACCACGACCACCTCGTCGAGCACGTCCACGGCTGGTAAGCCGACCGATCCGAAGAAGATCGGTCCGGGGCCGGGCGCGCCGCCGGCCGACGGCAAGGAGAACTGATCGTCCGGGTGCGGTCGGCGGGCCAACGGTCCGCCGGCCGCACTCGTCTGTCCGGTCTCACCCGTTGGCCGCCGCGAACCTGCCCGGTGCCGGCAGCCGTAGCCCCAGGGCCCGGGTGAGCAGGGGCGCGATCAGCCCCAGGGTGGCCAGCACACCCAACCCCGAGATGACCAGCAGCCATCGTGGCCCGACCACCGCCAGCAGCGGCGCGCCGACGGCGTAGGCCAGTGCCTCCGCCGCGTACGGGAACATGTAGACGGTGCCGAACACCACGCCGAGCCGTTCGGCCGGCACGTTCTGCTGGATGAGGGTGTCGGCGGCGACGTTGTGCCAGCCCGCGCCGACACCGGCCACCGCCTGACCGGCTATGGCGAGCGCGATCACCGGACTGAGGCCGGTGACAAGCGTTCCGGCGCCGAGTGCGAGCAACGCGCCGTAGAGGATCAGGTCCATTCGGATGCGTACGCCGGTTCTCGCCAGGCACATCGGACCGAGCACCATGCCGACGCCGTAGGCGGTGCCCAGCAGACCGATAGTGACCTCGGTGGCGCCCAGCTCGGCGCGTCCGAGGGGGACGATGGCGAGGTTGTCCAGCGCGGCGAACATCACCATCACCAGGAACCCGACCGAGACCGCACGGACGACGCTGTGCCCTCGGACCACACGCAGCCCTTCGCGCAGCACCGTGTGCAGGGGCTCGGACCGGCGGGTCGCGCCGGTCGTCGATAGCGTCCGGACTCGGCCGATCAGCAACGCGGAGAGAACGAAGGTCGCCGCGTCCACGAGCAGCGTGGCGGTCAGCCCGAGGGTCGCCAGCAGGAGGCCGCCGACGGCTGGCCCGGCAGCGAGCCCGATGTTCATGCCCGTCGCGAGTTGCGCGTTCGCCGCCGGCAGTTGCTCGCGTTCGACCAGGCGGGGGAGCAGGCTGCGTCCGGCGGGAGTGAACGCGGTGGCGGCAGTGGTCGCCGCGGTGATCAGCGCCAACAGGACGGGCAGGGGCGGCGCGAGCAGGGCGACGGCGAGGTACGTCAACGCCTGGGCGGTGTCGCAACCGATCATCAGCCGGCGCTGGTCGAACCGGTCGGCCAGGGCACCGAGCAACGGCCCGAGCAGCCGGGGCACCGTCGACGCCAGCAGCAGCAGGGCCACCGCGCCGCCGCCGTGCCGGTCGTAGACGGCGATCAGCAGCGCCGTCCGGGCCAGCTGGTCACCGGTGTACGACACCAGGCGCGCCGACCAGTACCGACGAAATGCGACATTGCCGCGGAGTAATGACATGACCGTTGGCTCCTCACTGCTGCGGGTATGTCGGCGCGGGCCCTGGAACAGGGGCGGGCGCGGCAACCTTGTCAGCGTGGTGTGGGAGCCAGCAACCGCTCTTCAGCCAGTGATTTATGTCGATTTGTCCTATTTTGTCCCACCGCTCTACGCCGTAGCGTCCTCGGCAAGACAGGCACGACAGGCGCCAACATTGACCAGGGGGACGAGATGGCGACCACGACGACGACCACCACCACCGCGAGCGGCTGGGCCGGACCGGGCATCTGGGCCGGGCCGGGGTTCTGGGCCGGGCCGGGGATCTGGGCGGGCCCCGGCTACCAGTCGACAGCGGCCCGTTGGCCGGGCGCGACCCGCTGGCTCGGCCCGACCCGCTGAGCCCCACGCGCTGAACCGCGAGCACGGTGACGCCGGCTGCCACTGGCAGCCGGCGCAGCCGTGCGTACGGGTAGGAGAGCGGGCGGCGACGGGTGGCGGTTGTCCAGATCGGACGTCCGACCGGCGACGGGCCGGTCGGTCAGCGGTCGGCCATGCCGGCGCGGCGGCGCAGCGCGGCCACGTCGGTCACCACGATCCGGCGGCCCTCGGTGCGCAGCCAGCCACGGCTGGCGAACGAGCCGATCGCCTGGTTGACGCTCTGCCGGGAACCACCGGCCATCTCGGCCAGCTGGCTCTGGTTGAGCTCGATCGTGATCATCGGTGCCTGGCTCTCGCCGGCCAACCGCACCAGCGTCTTCGCCACCCGACCGGGCAGGTCGAGGAAGACGTGGTCGGCGTTCTGCTCGGTGAGCCGGCGGATCAGCCCGCCCAGTGAGCGCATCACCGCGTCCAGGATGCGGGGGTTGGAGTGCACCAACTCCATGAACGCGCCCCGCGAGAGCGCGAGCGCCGCGCAGTCCTCGATGGCCTCCGCCGAGGCGGAGCGGGTGGACGCGTCGAGCAGGGAGACCTCACCGAGCACGTCCGGTGGACGGATAACCGACAGCACGGCCCGCTCACCGGTGGGTGCGGTGCGAAAGACCGCCACCGCGCCGCGGCGCAGCACGATCAGGGACTCACCGGGGTCGTTCTCCACGAAGAGCAGTTGGCCCTTGCGGTAGGTGCGCGGAACGGCGGCAGCGATGACACGCTGCCGCACCTCGGGCTCCAGCCCGGCGAACATCTCGACACCCGTGAGCGCGTCACCCGGCTCCGGCAGGCGAACCTCCACGGCCCAACCCCTCCCCCGGTCATGGACCACAACTCGCTCACCGGGCGAACCTGATGGGCCCCGACAAGGTGAACTGACACCGATTCGGCGTCCGGTAGCGGTACACATCAGATCATGACGGTCCGGTCGCTTGCTGTACACCCCTCGAAGCACTTCCGTGACCGTCACGAGCTGCGACGTGCCGATCACGAGGTGTCGCCGGAGCTCGGTCGACCTCCGGACGGGCCCCGCCGGATGCGGCCGTGCGGCGGTGGGCGAGGATGCCCGGAATGGTCTACCGCTACTTCTACGACTGCGAGTTCATCGAGGACGGCACCACAGTCGACCTCGTCTCGATCGGTGTCGTCGACGAGTACGGCCGCGAGTTCTACGCGGTCTCCACCGAGTTCGACGACTCCCGCGCCGTGCCCTGGGTTCGACGCAACGTGCTGGACAAGCTCCCCTCCCCGGCGGACCGGGCCTGGCGCTCGCGTGAGCGCATCCGCGACGACCTGTACGACTTCCTGATGGAGCCGATCCGGGACCGGCCGGGCGAGCAGTTGGAGTTGTGGGCCTGGTTCGCCGCGTACGACCACGTGGTGCTCGCCCAGCTCTGGGGCGCGATGCCGGCGCTGCCCCGGGAGGTTCCCCGCTACACCAAGGAGCTGCGGCAGCTCTGGGACGACCGGGGCCGGCCGCCCCTGCCGGACGCGGACGCGGCCCGGCACGACGCTCTGGTCGACGCCCGGCACAATCTGGCCCGCTGGCGGGCGATGACCGCCCGTTGAGTGGTGGCCGCGCCGCCGTAGGTTTGACCGGTTCTGTCCCGGGCAACGGTTCGACCAGCCGAGCCGAGGGAGATTGCCATGAGCGACCAGCCGAGCAGCGCCGCGGAGGCACGCGCCCGGGTCACCGGCCTGGCCCGGGCCGCGCGGATCTGCATGCTCACCACCACCGCTCTGGACGGGCGGCAGGTGAGTCGACCGATGGGGCTCCAGGAGGCCGAGTTCGACGGCGAGCTGTGGTTCTTCGCCTACGCCGACTCGGCCAAGGTCCGCCAGATCCGGGTGAACCCGGAGGTCAACGTCGCCTTCTCCGATCAGAAGCACAACGCGTGGGTGTCGATCTCCGGCACCGCCACCGAGGGGTTCGACCGGGCCCGGGCCGAGCGGCTGTGGAACCCGTTGCTCAAGGCGTGGTTCCCCGACGGGCTGGACACCTCCGGCCTCACGCTGATCAAGGTGCACGCCAGCTCCGCCGAGTACTGGGACTCCCCGAACAGCACCGTGGTGAACCTGCTCGACTACGCGAGGGCCGCGGTCACCGGCCGGCCGCCGAAGGGCGGCGAGAACCACGAGGTGACCTACTGACCGGGGGCGGGTGCCCGGGGCGCGCTGTCGTCGTACTGGCGGGCCGACTACAGTTCGCAGTGACGGCCCGCCCCGGGCCGGCAACGGCGCCGATGGTCTGACCTGACACATACCCTGGGGCATATCGGGCTTTACCTGATGCTCCAGGAGGATGAGCGGATCATGCGTATCGGCGTGCTCACCGGCGGCGGCGACTGCCCCGGTCTCAACGCGGTCATCCGGGCGGTGGTCCGCAAGGGCGTCGCCACTTACGGTCACGAGTTCGTGGGCTTCCGGGACGGCTGGAAGGGCCCGCTCGAGGGTCTGTCCCGCCCGCTGGACATCGCCGACGTTCGCGGCATCCTGCCCCGCGGCGGCACCATCCTCGGCTCGTCCCGGACCAACCCGTTCAAGATCGAGAACGGCGTCGAGCGGATCAAGGACAACCTCGCCGCCCAGGGCGTGGACGCGCTGATCGCGATCGGCGGCGAGGACACCCTCGGCGTTGCCACCAAGCTCTACGAGCTGGGCGTGCACGTCGTCGGCGTGCCGAAGACGATCGACAACGACCTTGGCGCCACCGACTACACCTTCGGCTTCGACACCGCTGTCAACATCGCGATGGAGGCCATCGACCGGCTGCACACCACAGCGGAGAGCCACCACCGCACCCTGGTCGTCGAGGTGATGGGCCGGCACGCCGGCTGGATCGCCCTGCACGCCGGCCTGGCCGGCGGCGCCAACGTGATCCTGCTGCCCGAGCGTCAGTTCGACGTCGACCAGGTGGCCGGCTACGTCGAGAAGCGCTTCCAGCACCAGTACGCCCCGATCGTCGTGGTCGCCGAGGGCGCCCAGCCGCTCGACGGCCAGATGGTCCTCGCCAACCAGGAGCTCGACTCGTTCGGCCACGTCCGCCTCGGCGGCATCGGCCAGTGGCTCGCCGAGCAGCTGGAGGCCAAGACCGGCAAGGAGGCCCGCACCGTGGTGCTGGGCCACATCCAGCGCGGTGGAACCCCGACCGCCTTCGACCGGGTGCTCGCCACCCGCCTGGGCCTGCAGGCCATCGACGCCGTCAACGACGGCGACTGGGGCAAGATGGTCGCGATGCAGAGCACCGACATCGTCCGGGTGCCCCTCGCCGAGGCCACCCGCGAGCTGAAGACCGTGCCGCTGGAGCGGTACGCCGAGGCCGAGGTCTTCTTCGGTAGCTGATCGATCGTCGGCGGCGCGGCGGGCCTGCGCAATTATCAACCCGGCGCGACGGCGCGTCGTCGTAACGGCCGGTACGCAACAGACGCCAACCAGGCCTGGAGGCGGTTTCTTGCCACCGTCGACG
>NZ_JBEZGJ010000180.1:0-14956 GCF_040649965.1 Micromonospora sp. NPDC048843 | reverse complement strand
CACCAGCGCGAAGGTGTGCAGCAGTTCCCCCGCCTGGCCCGCACCCCGCCGGGCCCGCACCCCGCCTGGGCCGCACCCGCCTGGCCGCGCCGCGCCAGCCCAGCCCGCCTTGTTGCACCCCGCCCGCCGCCCCGCACGGGCCACGCCGCGCGGGCCACGCCGCGCGGGCCACGCCGCGCGGGCCACGCCACACCCCGCACGGGCCAACGCGCCCCAACGCGCCCCCAACTCCGCGACCCATCGCGGCATGGCCAAGATCCGCGCACGTTCGGTGAAACTGCTGCCTCACGACGTGCCGAGGCAACAGTTTCACCGAAGTTGCGCGGATCTTGGGGGTGGATCGGGGTGGAGTCGGGGGCGGCTCGCCGGATCGGGTCGGGTTGGGGCGGCTCGGACCGCAGGTGGGGCGGAAGGCCGTTCAAGCCGCAGGCGGGCGGAGGCGGGGCGGAAGGCCGATCAAGCCGCTGGGGGCGCTGATCGGTATCGGTCAGCGGTGGGTGAGTTCTACTTGAGCTGCCCCGCGGTGAGGCCGGACTGCACCTGCCGCTGGAAGGCCACGTAGACAGCGAGCACCGGGAGCACAGCGATACTCAGCCCGGCGAAGAGCCGAGCGTAGTCGCCGGCGTACCCCTGGCTGACCGATAGCGCAAACAGCCCCTGCGCCAGCATCCACTTGGACTCGTCGCCCTGCAACAGCACCTGCGGTAGGAGGAACTGGTTCCAGTGGCTGAGGAAGTTGAAGATCGCCACGCTGATCAGTCCCGGACGTGCCATGGGCAGCATCACCCGGAAGAAGAGCCGGAAGTGACCGCAGCCGTCGACCAGTGCGGCCTCCGCCACCGAGGTCGGCAGGGTCCGGAAGAACGCGGTCAGGAAGAACACGGTGAACGGCAGCGAGTAGGCCGCGTACACGAGGATCAGCCCGACCCAGGTGTTGAAGAGACCGGCGTTGCGGACCACGAAGAACAGCGGCACCAGGGCGAGGAACACCGGGAACATCAGGCCGCCGACGAACAGGTAGTAGACGACCTGGCGGCCGCGGAACTCGTACCGGGCGAAGACGTACGCGGCGGTGGCCCCCATCAGCATGGTGAGGCTGACCGAGCCGGCCACCACCACCAGGCTGTTGAGGAAGTACCGGCCGATGTGCGCCCCGGTCCAGGCCCGCGCCCAGTTGTCCAGGTTCAGCGCGCCGGGGAGCCCCCACGGGTCGGCGAGAATCTCACCGTTGGTCTTGAACGAGCTGATGAACATCCACAACAGCGGCAGTACGGTGAGCAGGCCCCAGAGCAGCAGGAAGCCGTGCGAGAGGGCGTTGGCCACGCCGAGTTCCCGGCGTACCGGGCGGTCCCCGCTGGTGACCGGGGTCGGGGCGGTCGCGGTGGGCTGATCCAGAGTGGTCACGAGTACTCGATCCGTTCGCGCCGGCCGACCCGCAGCGACAGCACCGCCACCGAGAGGGTCAGGAAGAACATCACCACGCCGATCGCCGAGGCGTAGCCGAACTTGGTCTCGCTGCCAAAGGCGGTGTCGTACATCCGTACGCCGATCACGTCGGTGGAGAAGTTCGGCCCGCCGTTTGTCATCAACTGCACGAGGATGAACCCGTCCAGGGCGAAGATGGCCAGGTAGACCCAGGCGACCTGGACGGTGTCCCAGAGCAGCGGCAGGGTGACCCGGCGCAGGGTGGTGAATCGGGACGCGCCGTCGAGCAGGACGGCCTCGTAGATCTCCTTCGGAACTGCCGACATCGCCGCGCCGAACAGCACCACGTAGAAGCCGACGTTGCTCCAGACCATCACCGCCAGCACGCACCAGAAGGCGGTCGCCGGGTCGCCGAGCCAGGTCGGCGCGGGCAGGCCGAGGCCGTGCAGAGCGGTGGTGAGCAGCCCCTTGTTCGGGTGGTACACCTCCTTCCACAGCAAGGCGATGATCACCACGGAGAGCACCTGCGGGAAGAAGTAGACAGTGCGGTAGAGCGCGCCGCCGCGTACGCCGGTGACGCCGGCACTGCCCTTGCGCCCACCCATGGAGAGCATGGTGGCGAAGAAGAGCCCGAGCACGATGGTCAGCACCGGCACCAGTCCCAGCAGGATCGCGTTGTTCTTCAGCGCGTTCCACACGTAGTCGTCGTGCCAGAGGGTCTTGAAGTTGGCCAGGCCGACCGAGTTGGCGTCGGCGGAGTAGCCGAGCCAGTCGGTGGTGGAGATCTGGAACGCCTGGAGGTACGGCGAGACGACGAAGAACACGTACAGCAGCACCGGTGGCACCAGGAACGTGACGATCAGCGGCCACTTGCCATGTTTCACGAGAGGGACCTCTCCGTTGGGGTACGGCCGGTGGGGGCGGACGTCTCCCCCACCGGCCGGGCGGTCAGGCCGCTCGCTTGTACTTCTTGATCGAGCTGTCCTGGGCGATCGAGTCGGCGCCCTTCTGGCACTGTTCGAGGAACTCGGCGGGGCCGATCCGGCCGCTGAAGAACTCGCCGCACGCGGCGTCGACGAGGTTGCGCTCCAACTTGCGGTAGAAGCTGTTGTAGACCCAGTTGAAGCCGTTGGCACCGGACGCGTCGAGGGCCTTGACCACTGTGCTCAGCCCGTACGGCAGCTCGACGCCCTCGGTGGCGCCGGCGACAACCGTGAGGCTGGCGACCTTCTTCGTGAAGTCCTGGGCGCCCTTCTTGGAGAGCATGGTCCGGAAGTACTCCAGGCCGCCGGCGACGTTGCGGGCCTTGGCGGGCACCATGAACGGTTCCCCGGCGGTGCCCCGGATCGCCTCGAACGGCAGTTTGTCGCCGCTGCCCAGGCTCGGCGTCGGCGCGATGGTCATGTTGAACCCGGCCGGTGTGACGTCCTTCTGCTCGCTCTCCAGCCAGGAGCCGCAGGAGATGAAGGCGGCCTTGCCCTGACACCAGGCGGTCTGCGACTGCTTGTGGTCCAGGCCGGGCGAGCCGTCCAGGATGTACTTGTCCTTGACGATCTGGTGCCAGGCGTCGGCGGCGGCGCGCATCGAGTCGGACTTCCAGGCGTTCGGCTCCAGGTTGTCGATGGCCGTCGCCACCGACGGGCCGCCGAACTTGATGGCCGTGGAGATCAGCGGCCAGCTCATGTAGCGCGGGTGCAGGCCGGCGTACGTCCAGGGGGCGATGCCGGCGGCCTTGATCTGCTTGCAGAGCGCGATGTGCTCGTCCCAGGTCTTCGCGTACGACCAGCCGCGGTCGGCGAAGAGCTTGGCCGAGTGCCAGATGCCGTAGGCGGTGTAGGTGTAGTTGAGCACCAGGAACTTGCCGTCGTAGGAGCCGACCTCGACAGCGCCGGGCAGCAGGGTGTCCCTGACCGTCTTGCCGGGGATGTCGAGGCTCGGGGCGGCCAGCAGTTCGTCGAGGCCGGCGAGGGCGTTCTGGCTGACCAGACCGTTGAAGTCGATCTGGCTGGAGCCGGAGTTGTTGACGACGTCCGGCGGGGTGCCGTCGACGAAGCGCGGCTGGAGGGTCTTGCTGATCTCCTGCGTGGAGGAGTGCTTGATCTTCGCCTTCGGGTACTTCTCGGTGTACATGGCCTCGTGGGCCTTGGCGTACTCCTCACCGAACCCGCCGCCGAAGATCACCACCTCGAGTGGGGCGTCCTCCTTCACGCCGAGCGGGTTCTGCGCGCTCTTGGTGCCCTGGTAGGTCTCGGCATCGTTCTTGTCACCGCCACCGCTGGTGGCGCAGCCGGACAGCAGGCCGGCGGCGGGGGTGGCCAGGAGGCCGGCGGCGGCGCTGCGCCGCAGGATGTCACGCCTGTTCATGGGTTCTCCTCGGGTCGGGTCGGGCGGATCGCCGGTCTGTGGGGGAGGCGTCCGCCGCGCGAGGGGCGGTAGTTCTCTTCAGTTCATGCTCTGTTGCTGAAGAATTTCTACGACAGCCGGGCTCGGACTTCAAGTCCTGACTGCCGAACCGTTATCACCACCAGCCGCCGCCGGGTCGCCTAACCTGAGGCGATGCGCCGTCTGCGCCAGCTGGCCGAGCGCACCCCGGCTGGGCGGGAACGGTACGTCGACCTGCTCCGCGCGCTCGCCATCACCATGGTCGTTTTCGGACACTGGACCGTCACGGTGATCGGCCGTGACCCCGACGGGCAGGCCACCGGGCACTCGGCGCTCGGCGACCTGCGCTGGGCGTACCCGCTGACCTGGCTGGCCCAGGTGATGCCGGTCTTCTTCCTGGTCGGGGGCTACGCCAACGCGGCCTCGCTGACCCGGCTGAAGGCCCGCGGCGGCGACGCAGCCGGCTGGCTGATCGACCGCAGTTCACGCCTTGTCCGCCCCACCAGCACGCTGCTGCTGGTGCTCACCGCAGCCGCGGCGGTCGCCTGGCTGCGCGGCGCCGACCCCACCCAGATTCGCGAGGTGTTCTGGTTCGCCACCATCCCGCTCTGGTTCCTGGTCGCCTACCTGGCGGCGGTAGCGCTCACCCCACCGATGTACGCGTTGCACCGCCGCCTCGGCCTGGCCGTGCCGCTGGTGCTCGTCGCAGTGGTCGGCCTCGGCGACCTCGGCCGGCTG
Organism: Micromonospora sp. NPDC048843; assembly: GCF_040649965.1. Lineage (NCBI taxonomy): Bacteria > Bacillati > Actinomycetota > Actinomycetes > Micromonosporales > Micromonosporaceae > Micromonospora > Micromonospora sp. NPDC048843. Next base: position 10,411 of record NZ_JBEZGJ010000180.1, on the reverse strand, counting down.
AGTGGGCCGGAGGAGCTGAGCTACGGCAACTACCTGTTCGGTTGGCTGGCCGTTCACCAGCTCGGCTTCGCCTGGCACGACGCCCGCGCCACGCCACCACCTGCCGGCCCAACCCCGCCACCGCCCGCTAACGCCGCCGCTGACGGCCCAACCGCGTCACCGCCCGCACCGGCCGGCCCAACCGCGCCACCACCTGCCGCGACCGACGCTGCCGGGCCGCCGACTCCCGACCGTCCGGGGGTACGCCGACGGCGGCTGCCCACCTCCCGCCGGGCCGGGCTGGTCTTCCTGGCGGGCGGGCTGGGCGCGGTGCTGCTGCTCACCGTCCTCGGCCCCTGGCCGGTGGCCATGCTCAAGGTGCCCGACGAGCGGCTCGACAACGCCGCGCCACCCAGCCTCGCGTTGCTGGCCGTCGCCGCCGGCCAGCTCGGTCTGATCCTGCTGCTGCGCGGCCCGGCCGAGCGACTGCTGCGCCGCAGCGGGCCGTGGCAGCTGGTGATCGGGGTCAACCTGGTGGTGCTGACCGTCTTCCTCTGGCACCTGACCGCCGCGATCCTGCTGATCGGGTTGCTCGACGCGGTCGGAACGCTGCCCACTCCGGCGGTCGACACGGCCGCCTGGTGGGCCTGGCGGGTGCCGTGGTTGCTGCTGCTCAGCGCCGTTCTGGCGGTGCTGGTCACCATCTTCGGGCCGGTGGAGGCGCGCAGCGGCCGACACCGCACCGGACGGCGGACGCCTCGGGGCACCCCGGCCCGGGCGGCGTTGGCGGTGGCCGGCTACGCCGCCGTGGTGGCCGCGCTGCTGGTCAACAGCACCGCCCCGCAGCAGGCGCCGGAGCCGCTCGGCACGCCCGTCCCGGCGCTGGTGGCGTACCTGGCCGGGGCGGGCGTGCTGCGCCTGCTCAGGTCTGGGTGGGGAACCCGAGGTTGACCCCGCCGTGCCGTGGATCCAACCACCGGCTGGTGACGACCTTGCCCCGGGTGAAGAACCGGACCCCGTCCTCGCCGTGCGCGTGCAGGTCACCGAAGAGCGACGACTTCCAGCCGCCGAACGAGTGGTACGCCATCGGCACCGGGATGGGCACGTTGATCCCGACCATGCCCACCTCCACCTCGTGCTGGTAGCGCCGGGCCGCCCCGCCGTCGTTGGTGAAGATCGCCGTGCCGTTGCCGTACGGGCTGGCGTTGACCAAGTCCACCGCCTCGTCGTACGAGCCGACCCGGACCACGCTCAGCACCGGCCCGAAGATCTCGTCGGTGTAGATCGACATGTCAGGGGTCACCCGGTCGAACAGCGTCGGGCCGAGCCAGAAGCCCTCCGGGTCGCCGTCCGGCGTCACGTCCCGCCCGTCCACCACCGGGACCGCGCCGGCGGCGACGCCGGCGTCCACGTAGAAACGCACCTTCGCCGCGTGCGCGGCGGTCACCAGTGGGCCCATGTCGCAGCCCCGTCGGCCGTCGCCGGTGCGCAGGCCGGTCACCCGCGCGGCGATCCGCTCGACCAGCGCGTCCGCCACCGGCTCCACAGCCACCAGCACCGAGATGGCCATGCACCGCTCCCCCGCCGAGCCGAACCCGGCGTTGACCGCCGCGTCGGCGGCCAGGTCCAGATCGGCGTCCGGGAGCACCACCATGTGGTTCTTCGCCCCACCGAGCGCCTGCACCCGCTTGCCGGTGGCAGTTCCGCGTTGGTAGACGTACCTGGCGATCGGCGTGGAGCCGACGAACGACACCGCCCGCACCTCCGGGTGCTCCAGCAACGCGTCGACCGCCTCCTTGTCGCCGTTGACCACGTTGAGCACCCCGTCGGGCAGGCCCGCCTCGGCGAACCACTCGGCCAGCAGCAGCGCGGCGCTCGGGTCCTTCTCGCTCGGCTTGAGCACCACCGCGTTGCCGCAGGCCACCGCCACCGGCACGAACCACAGCGGCACCATCACCGGGAAGTTGAACGGGGAGATCACCGCTACCACCCCGAGCGGCTGCCGGATGGTGTACGAGTCGACCTCGGTGGACACGTTCTCGCTGAACGCGCCGCGCAGCGCCGACGGCAGCCCGCACGCGTACTCGATGACCTCCAGGCCGCGCTGCACCTCGCCGGCGGCGTCGGCGAGCACCTTCCCGTGCTCGGCGGTGATCACCTCGGCGAGCCGGTCCCGCCGGGTGTGCACCAACTCCCGAAAGGCGAACAGCACAGCGGACCGCCGGGCCAGCGACGCGTCCCGCCAGGCTTGCGCCGCGCGGACGGCGGCCTGCACCGCCACGTCGACGTCCGCTGTCGAGGCCAGCTCGACCTCGGCGGTACGCCTACCGGTCGCCGGGTCGAACACGTCACCGCGCCGCCGCGACGTGCCGTCGACCCGCTTGCCGTCGACGAAGTGACCGATGCTCATGCCGCCACCCCCGCAGCCGTTCGGATCGCGTCGACGAGGATCGCCAGGCCCTCACGGGCCTCCTCCTCGGTCAGCGTCAACGGTGGACCCATCCGCAGCACGTTGCCGTGGAGGCCGCCCTTGCCGGTCAGCAGGCCACCGTCCCGGGCGGCTTCGAAGACCCGGTTGGTCAACGCCGGATCCGGCTCACTGCCACCCGGCCGGACGAACTCGACGCCGAGCATCAGCCCCTTTCCGCGTACCTCGGCGACGCAGTCGAGCCCGCCCACTGCGGACCGCAGGCCGTCGGCGAGGATCGCGCCGACGCGGGCCGCGTTCGCCTGGAGGTCGTGCGCGATCAGGTAGTCGAGCACCGCGTTGCCGGCCGCCGTGGAGATCGGGTTGCCGCCGAAGGTGGAGAAGCTGATGGCCGCAACCGACTCCAGCACCTCGGCCCGGCCGACCACCCCGGCCAGGGCGAACCCGTTGCCGATGCCCTTGGCGAAGGTGAGCAGGTCCGGTGTGACGCCGTGCGCCTGGTAACCCCAGAAGTGCTCCCCGGTACGCCCCCAGCCGGTCTGCACCTCGTCGGCGATGAACAGGATGCCGTGCTCGTCGAGGACCTGCTTCCAGCCGGCGAAGAGCCCGTCCGGCGGATGCACGAAACCGCCAACGCCCTGGATCGGTTCGGCGATGAGAGCTGCCACGTCACCGGCGGTCTGGGTGGCCAGCACCTCGCGCAGGTCCTCCACTGCCGCGTCGACCTGCTCGTCGGCGCTCAGCCGGGCCAGCAGACCACGCACCTGGTCACCGGAGTGCAGCCAGGCCACCTGGAGAGGGTTGAGGCCGCTGGCCGACCAGTTGCGGTTGCCGGTGACGCCCATCGCCGCGTACGACCGGCCGTGGTAGCTGTTGCGCACGGCCAGGATCTGGTGCGACCGGCGGTGGTTGGTGGCGACCAGCAGCGCCGCCTCGTTCGCCTCGGTGCCGGAGTTGGTGAAGAACACCCGCGCGTCCGGGATGCCGGAGCGCCGGGCGATCTTCTCGGCCAGCTCCACCTGCTGCCGGATCAGGTAGAGCGTCGAGGTGTGCGCGATGCCGGTGGCGAGCTGCCGCTCGACGGCCTCCCGGATCTCCGGGATGTCGTACCCGATCATGTTGGTCAGCACACCGCCGAAGAAGTCCAGGTAGCTGCGGCCCTGCGCGTCGGTGACCCGGCGGCCCGAGCCGGAGACCAACTCGAGCGGCTCGGCGTAGTACAACGGCATCCAGGACGGGAGCACGGCCCGGTGCCGGGCCAGCAGGTCGTCGGTCATCGTGGCAACCCTTCAGCGGCGTTCGTGGATACCGCACGCTCCCACCGCCGGCCGACGCGAACAACTGTCACCGTGTAGCGCATGGGAACCTCGACCTGACAGCACGTCAACGGTTTCCATGGAAAAGGTTGGCCATGACCCATGATTTCCGCAGTACTCGTGGGAAAAGCCCACTCGATCCGCAGTTTGGCCGCCCGCCGCTACAGTGGGTCGGTCCACTGTCGCCGGGGAGGCACGCGGTGCGTATCGAAGAGACGATCGCCGAGCTGGAGCGCATCGCGTCGTGCGAGGTGGGCCGGGGCAGCGAGGCGTTGGCCGCGCCCGCGGCGGGTGGGCTGCTGGCCGCCGCCCGGTCGCTCGCCGCCGCCGGGGCGCCCGACGCCGCGGTGTTCACCGGGTTCTTCATCCCCGGCGCCGAGCCACCCGCCGCGGAGACCGACGGCCCGCTCGGCGCGGTGCAGATCGCCGCCGCGCTACGCGTGCTCGGTGGCCGGTGCCGGATCGTCACCGACGAGCCCTGCGCCCCGGTGGTCGAGGCGGCCGTCGCCGCCGCCGCGCCGGGCCTGCCGGTCGACGTCGCGCCGCTGCGGGGGTACGAGGAGTGGGCCGCCGCCCGGCTCCCCGAGTACGGCCGGCTGACCCACCTCATCGCCTGCGAGCGGGTCGGGCCCGCTGTGGACGGTCGGCCCCGCAACATGCGTGGCGAGGACATCGGCGCGCACACGGCACCACTGGACCGGCTCTACACCTCGGGGTCGGCGTACCGGATCGGCATCGGCGACGGTGGCAACGAACTCGGCATGGGCCGGCTACCGGCGGACCTGATCGGACGGGTGGTCGCCTCGGGCGAGCGGATCCGGTGCGTGGTGGGCGCCGACGCGTTGCTCGTCGGCGGCACGTCCAACTGGGCCGCAGCCGCCCTCGTCGGCGCGCTGTCGCTGCTCCGCCCGGATGTGCCCCAGCTTCGGACGCTGCTGGAGCCCGCCTGGTCGTACGACCTGCTGACCGCCATAGTGCGCGCGGGCGCTGTGGACGGCGTACGCCGACGCCCGACGCTCAGCGTCGACGGCCTCGACTGGCCCGCGTACGCCGAACCGCTCACCCGGATCGCCGAGCTGGTCAGGGAAGGCCGGTAGGTGTGGGCGGCTCGGTCGCCGGCCGCAATGCCCTCGGCGGGCGGCTCGACGCCCGTGCGTGCGCAACCTGGCGGGGGCGCAACGGCAGGTGCAGGGCGACGGCGACCACAGCGAACGCCGCCCAGCCGGCACCCAGCGCCGCGGCCGACGAGACGTCCTGAAGGTAGTGGTACGCGGTGAGGAAGCCGACGAGCGCGAGGCTGTTGCGGGCGAAGTGCCGACTGAACTCGGCCAACTGCCGGCGGGCCTCGACGGCGACCAGCACCCCCGAGTACGGGAACGTCACCACCATGCCGCGCAGCACCGCGCCGAGCAGTTGGGTGAGGACCGCCCCAACGAAGATCACCACCAGCTTGAGCAACACCGGCAGCCCGTCCGGGCGGGTCTCCGCGACGGCGATCGTCTCCTCGGCGGGAACGGCGGGCGGGCCGGCACGACGGCTGTCGCTCCGGCGGGCGCGACGGCGCAGCCACAGGATGGCAGCCAGCCAGAGCACGAGCGTGCTGCCGAGGGCCACCTCGAACGGGATGTGGACGGCCAACAGGGCGGCGCTCAGCACCACGTAGACGGCGATCCCCGCGACGTCGGCGAGCAGGATCGGCCACCGCCACCGCTGGTGGGTGACCGCCACCGTGACGAAGAAGAGGTTGAGCCCGAGCACGCCGAGCACCTGCGCGCCGTCCACCCGATAGTCGGTGGTGAGCAGTGCGAGCGTCATCGGCAGCGGCAGGCTGTAGACCAGCGCGCGGAGCCGGACCGAGCGGATCACGCTGACCGCCCAGACCACTGCCGTCACCAGCAGGACCGCGCTCCACGTCATGGCTCACCCGTTCCCGCCCGGTAAGGCCGTCAGTCCTGGAAGGTCGCGGCGTTCGCGCAGCTGTCGAACACGCGGGTGAGCCGAGCGACGTCCGTCCGGTTGACCGAGAACTGATTCTCGCCGATCTCGCCGTGCGCGGTCATGTGGGCCTCCCAACAGCTCGACCCGTCCCAGAGTGTCAAGTTCACGTGCAGGTGCGGACTCACCACCCCGATGGGCAGCAGACCCACCCGCGCCCCGGCCGCGCGCTGCTTCTCCACCAGGGCGGACAGATCGTCGGTCAGCGTGGCGTAGACGAAGACCCGGGTGATCTGGACACCCCGTTGCAGGGCCTCCACATTGGCCTCCCAGTAGCGCCGGCCGATCTCACTGCGCCACCAGCTCAACTCCCCGCTCACCCGGGGCATCACGTTGGTCAACCCGTCCAGCCGACGTACGCAGGCACGGGTCGCGCCGACCAGATCCTCGTCCTCGTCACCGCGCCGGATGATCCGACCGTCAGCGAGCTGCTCGGCCTCCAACCGGAACTGCTCGTAGCGCCGCTGCGCCTCCACCGCGACCCGGGTGCCCGCGTGCTGCTCGGCCGCCTCCCGCATCGCCCCGGCCAACTCCGTTGTGGTGCGGACCAGCCAGGGCGGGCCGTCCAACAGGGTGCGCAGGTGGAAGCGGCGCTCCGCGCGGGCCAGTGAGTCGACCAACAGCGAGATGGTGATGCCCATCAGGCCGGCCAGCAGCGACTCCACCCCGGAGGCGGCGTTGCTGAGGTCCAGCACGACGCTGAGGGTGATCGACAGCGTGATGCCGACCAACGCCACCGGGTCGGTGTGCGCCACCAGCCGGACGAAGCCGGCGGTGGAGCCGCCGCCCTCCCGTAACCGCTGACGGGCCACGTCACGGGTCATCGAGATCCCCCAATCAGCCGCTCCCGCCAGCGTAGACAGCAACCACAACCACCGGCCCCGCCGCAGCGGGCCGGTAGCATCCGGCTGTGCACAGAGCGGACGCGGCGCCGTCGACCGGAACTGACGACGAGCGGATCACGGCGGAGATCCAGACCTGGGTCTGCTCCACCCCGCTCCGCGGCCTGGTCGCCCACTTCGGCGGCACCTGGCCCGACGGTGACCTCACCGACGTGCTCCGCTTCCTCGACGACTTCTCCGCCCGCCACTGGGACTTTCGGGGCGGCCGGGAACGGCCCGACGCCCGGGAGCCCGACCTCGATCCGGCCACCGCGACACTGGTGCTCGACGCGGCCGCCGCACTCGGGCTGATCCACCCGGTGCCACCGGCCCGGTCGGCGTACGCCCACCTGGTGGTGCTCGGCGGCCTGGCGCACGCCTGCGTACGCCGCGTCGGCTACGCCGCGCACCTGCTCCGCGCCGGCCTACCGGTGAGCGGCGAGGTCGCCGTCCTGGGCAGCTTCCGGCCGCTGTCGGACTGGGAACGCCGCACGCTCGCCGAGGCGGGCCTACCGGCCGACGAGACCGAGGTGGACGTGCTGGACACGGCCGTCCGCCGGGTGTTCGAGGTGGCCGCCCCGGCCGAGCAGGCCGGCGTCGACGCCGGCCACCCGCACCACTCCTGGTCGTCGCGGACCTACCGACCGGACGGGCTGCCACCGATCCGGGTGCTGGCCGCACCGTCCAGCGAACCCGACCAGCGGCGGGCCCACACCGCCGACACCCAGCGGTTCTGGGCCGGCCACGTCCGGCTCGCGCCGGGCGACAAGGTCCTGATGGTCACCGCGCCGATCTACGTGCCGTTCCAGCACTGCGACGCGCTGCGCACGCTGGCCGTGCCGTACGGGTGCGCCATCGACACGGTCGGGGTGGACCCGACGCTTGCCGACCTGGCGGTGCTGCCCGAGCAGACGCTCACGCCGGGGCGCTACCTCCAGGAGGTCCGCTCGGCGATCCGCTCGATGCGCGCCCTGCACGCCGGGCTTCACCCGCGCTGACGTGGAAGGCCCGGCCCACCGCTGAGCCGGGCTCAGCGGGCGGTGTCGGCGCGCTGGCCTCAGCGGGCGGTGTCGGCGACGGCTTGGGCGAAGACCTCGGAGCGGTGCTCGAAGTTGCGGAACCGGCCGTAGCTGGGCGCGGCCGGGGACAGCAGCACCACCCCGCCGGCCGGGGTCACCTCACGGGACAGCCGGACCGCTTCCACCAGGTCGTCGACCAGTTCGGTACGCACCTTCGGCAGGCCGGCGAGTACCTCGACGATGCGGGTGCCGCTGTCCGGAATCCCGATCACTGTCAGCTCCCGCTCGGCCAGGTGCTCGGCCAACGGCGTGTAGTCCAGACCCCTGTCGTTGCCCCCGACGATCACCGTCAACGGCCGCCCGTCGTACGCGTCGATGGCGTGCATGGCCGCGTACGGGCTGGTGGCCAGGGTGTCGTCGACGAACGTCAGCCCGGACGGGTCGGTGATCTCGGTGAGCCGGTGGGCCAGCCCCTGGAACTCGGCGACCGCGACGGCGAGGTGGTCCTTACCGGCCACCACGTCCACGCCGAGCGCGTCGAGCACGGCGAGCGCGACGCAGAGGTTGCCCTCGTTGTGCCGGCCGACCAGCGGTAGCACCGCGCGCGGGAAGAGCGGCTGGTCACCGAAGTGGAACCACTGCATGCCGTCGGCGCCGGTGGCGACGTGGGTGGTGTCGGGACGACCGGCGCGGACCGCCGGCAGCTCACCCAGCTCCGCGGCGAGCCGGGGATCACCCCCGTTGACCACTATCGTCTGCGGGTCGTGGGCGAGCAGGTTGAGCTTGTCCCGGTAGTACTCCCGTTCCCCACCGTGCGCGTCCAGGTGCTCGGGGAAGAGCGCGGTGACCACCGCCACCCGGGGCGAGTCGGTGAGGTCGCTGCACTGGTAGCTGGACAGCTCCAACACGTACAGGTCCGCGTCCGGCAGGTCGAGGGTCGGCACCCCGATGTTGCCGCCGAAGACGTTCGGCCGCCCCATCGCGGTGAGCAGGTGACTGATCAGGCTGGAGGTGGTGCTCTTGCCCTTACTACCGGTGACCCCGACGGTGCGCGCGGCGTGGTCGGCCATCCACAACGCGGTGCCCTGGGTCACCAGGATCCCGCGGCGGCGCAGCTCGATGAGCCAGGGGTGGGTCTGGGGCACGCCCGGGGAGCGGACCACCACGTCCGCGGCGGCCAGCCGTTCGAAGCCCGCCTCGCCGGTGACCAGCGGCGCCGCCTCGGCCAGGGGGCCGTCCCAGGGCAGCGACAGGAAGTTCGCGCTGTCGTCCACGGCGACCAGCTCGGCTGGGCCGTGCGCGGCGATGGCGGTCACAGCGGCCCGGCCCTCCCGACCGGTGCCCCAGACGGCGACGCTACGTCCGCGCAGGTCAGAAAGGCGCACGGGGCTCTCCTCGTGGGTCACGGCGGCGGCAGGGCGGGCCCGGTCCGGACACGGCCGGACGAACCAGGGCCTAGTATGGCGTGTGCCCAACGAGCAGCTCCGGCGGATGGACGCCTTCACCTTCCCGTCCTACTCGATCGACTTCGCCACCGGCGAGGTGTTGTTCGACTACGCCCTGACCGGCCCGGCCGGTGAGCAGCGGTTCACCGAGGTGATCACGCTCCCCCTGCCGACGGAGCCGCCCTCCGACGAGACGGTGGCGACCCTCAACCGGGTGTTGGAGGTGCTGCACCTCGTCGCCGGGGTCAGCTACTACAAGGCCGCCGCGCCGCCCCGACTCGTGCTGCCGGCGCCGCTGGGCGCGGCCACCGTCGACTACGTCACTGCCGTCTACACAAAGGGCCTCGCGGAGTACGCGTACCGCAACCAACTGCCGCACGTGCTCGAGCTGCGCCCGGAGGTGCCGGCCGGCACCCCGGAGTCGCCCCGGGTGTACGACGACTCGGACCGTCGCCCGCTCTCGGCGGTCGGCGGCGGTAAGGACTCGATCGTCAGCCTGGAGGCGCTGCGCCGCGCCGAGCTGGACCCGGTGCCGTTCTCGGTAAACCCGAACCACGTCATCGTCGCCGTCAACGAGGCGTCCGGGCTGGTCCCGCTGGCCGCCCGGCGGCGCATCGACCCGGTGCTGTTCGACCTGAACGCGGCCGGCGCGCTGAACGGGCACATCCCGGTCACCGCCATCAACTCCCTGATCGCTGTGGCCACCGCCGTCCTGCACGGGCTGGGCCCGGTGGTGATGTCCAACGAGCGTTCGGCGTCCGACCCGAACCTGGTCTGGAACGGCCACGAGATCAACCACCAGTGGTCCAAGGGCGTCGAGGCGGAGGGGTTGCTGCGGGCGTCGCTGGCCGAGCACGCCGGCCTGACCGACCCCTACTTCTCCCTGCTGCGTTCGCTGTCCGAGCTGCACATCGCCCGGCTGTTCGCCGAGTTCACCAGGTACGACGACGTGGTGACCAGCTGCAACCAGGCGTTCAAGCTGCGCGACGCGAGTGAGCGCTGGTGCCGGGACTGCCCGAAGTGCCGCTTCGTCTTCCTGGCCATGGCGCCGTTCATGCCGCGGGAGCGGGTGGTGGGCATCTTCGGGGGTGACCTGCTGGCCGACGAGTCGCAGATCCCCGGCTACCGCGAGTTGCTGGGCGTGGACGGGCACAAGCCGTTCGAGTGCGTGGGCGAGGTCGAGGAGTCGGTGGTGGCCCTCGGCCTGCTTGCCGAGCAGGACCAGTGGCGCGACGCCCCGGTGATCCAAGCCCTGATCAGGTAGATCTCGGCGACCAGCAGCGCGAGGGCAATCCCGGAGGCCCAGGCCAGCGCCCGCCACGAACCGCGGGAGGCCACCCCGAACAGC